>NZ_JBYLHY010000035.1:0-67199 GCF_057749925.1 Paenibacillus sp. sgz302191 | reverse complement strand
TTTGACTGTTTGGTGATGATGGCGGAGGGGATCCACGCGTTCCCATCTCGAACACGACCGTTAAGCCCTCCAGCGTCGATGGTACTTGAACCGAAGGGTTCTGGGAGAGTAGAACGTTGCCAAGCACTATAAAAAGCCCTCTTGAGAGAAATCTCGGGAAGGCTTTTTTTGTATTTCCGGCAGGTCAGCCTGTATGCAAGTGAAACCCGGGCACAGCGCTATTCTCGTTGCATTTTGCACAATGAAAGACTCGGTTTATATCCCGGACAGCGTCTGCCATTGGACGGGAAAAATCCCCCTGAGTGGGCCCCAAGCATTGCACAAAATCCAGCGGAAGCGCCCATCACCGTGATTGAGTCCTTTCATAGCATAAGCTGCCCGGTCCGGTCCAGCCCAGCCCTGATCTGCCGAGCAGTTTCGCGGGCCGGAAGCGGAGCGATGCCGCACCACTATACCTCGCATTCTTCTAATCACTGCATATAGCAGGAGGTATCTTTACTCGTAATTTTAATAAGTCCCATTTTGCGGAAAGGGCGGAAGCGAAAGAGCATCCAGAGGCGAGGCATCAGCATCCATATATGGAAGATGGCGAAATATTTAAGCCAAATTGTCGGAATCCAGGGATATAGTAAAAGGATTGCGACTAATCCGATCCAGAACAAGTGCAGCTGCACTCTGCTTACAAGCCGAATCGAGGCATTGCCTTCAGGCAAAATCCCGCACCAGAAAATACCCCACCTGAAAGACCAGCCTCTCATAGCGCTGCCGATTGTGTACTGAAAGAAGATACGTATCAGAAGCGCATGAAAGACGACGAGAATCGGGTAGCTAAGCACTAGCGGCAGCCAATCATGGAGGTCCAGATTATAGCAGAGGAGAAGGAGTAAGAATATAAAGTACAGGACTATTTTATAAATAGAGTGGTACATTCTTTTCATTAATTTATAGCTGTAAATCGTAGAATCTTTAGACAGATTCGGATCTTGATTGGACATGATGACCTCCATAAGGCAAGTAACAAAGCGGATATACCCTATATCGGCAAAATCCTTCAAAAATATGAGCGCCAAGCTAGTTTAGGAGAAACAAGATTTGGGTATACTAGCAGGAAAGAATCAGGGTTGAGGTGAGCCTAATGGAAGAGAATCAGATGGGGATCTGTATGATTTGCGAGCGGCAGCGTACCGGAGGTATTCGGATCATTTCCGTTTTTTTGTGCGATGATTGCAGCAGCGAGATGGTGCGAACCGATGTCAGAGACAAAAAGTACCCTTTTTTTGTGCGGCAGATGAAAAAGGTTTTCCTCACAGGCAAAGCAGGGACTTATATGTGAGGTATTCGTATGTTTTAAAGCTTTCTTCGGGAAGCTTTTTGTTTTTTAGGCTTCTTTCCTCTACTATATAAAAAGAGCAGCGAGGAGAGGAGCAAGCTATAATGTCGAAGCAGCCGCTGGACCGGTCAAAGGCTCCGCTTTTTGAGGCGATGATTGCGCATGAGCGAACCAAGCCTGTCAGCCTCCATGTGCCTGGGCATAAATCAGGCAAGGGCGTTTTGCCGGAGGCGAGAAATCACTATGAAGCGATAATGTCCATAGATTATACGGAAATTACGGGGCTTGACGATCTGCATCAGGCCGAGGGGGCGATTTTGGAGGCGGAGCGGCTGGCCGCCGATTGTTTTGGTGCGGAGGAGACTTATTTTCTCGTCGGAGGCAGCACGGTCGGCAATTTGGCCATGATTACGGCCGTATGCGGCCGCGGTGACTTGATTCTGGTGCAGAGGAATGTGCACAAATCGGTCATACACGGGCTTATGCTTGCAGGCGCAAGGGCTGTGTTTGTGTCGCCGGTGTGGGACCCGGGAATGGGGGTTGCGGCAGGAATTCATATCGACGATGTGAAAAAGGCGCTGGTGGATTATCCCGAGGCAAAAGCATTGCTCGTAACGAACCCCAATTACTATGGCATGGGCATAGATTTGAAGCCGATCGCCGAATTGATGCATGAGCAGGGGAAGCCTCTGCTGGTGGATGAAGCCCATGGAGCGCATTACGGCTTTCATGAGGAACTGCCGGCTTCGGCTTTGTCGAGCGGCGCCGATGTTGTCGTGCAGTCCACACATAAGATGCTGACCGCCATGACGATGGGCGCGATGCTGCACGTACAGGGCCCCCGGGTGGATCGGGCTGCGTTGAAACAGCGTTTGGCCATGCTTCAAAGCTCCAGTCCTTCTTATCCGCTCCTGGCTTCGTTGGATTTGGCGCGCAAACGCATGCATACGGAAGGAAGAGCTTGGGTGGAGCAAGGGCTTCAGGCGATCAAGCGGTTTAGAGCCCTGCTGGATGAGCTGCCGCAGTTGGCATACGGCCCGCATGATTTTCCAAGCTGTGGCGGGAATGGGTATACGACGGCCGATCCATTTAAAATATGCATCTACGATGCGACAGGCACATTGTCAGGGCCGGAGTTAAGAGATGCGATGGAGGAGCAAGGCTGTTTTGTGGAAATGGCGGATGCCAGGCAGGTGCTGCTGCTGTTTACTCCGGCATCAACGGAAGCAGATGTAAACCGCGTATATCAAGTTTTATGCAACATTTGTTCAAGCGGCAAGCTGCGTAAGCAGGAACTTCAAGCCGCTATCTCGAATATAAATAACTTACCCTCATTCATGCCAATTTCGCTGCCTGTCGAGTTTGATTTGCAAAATTTGCGGAATGAAGGTCAACCGTACATGGATACAAGCTCCGTCGCCGTCCAACATGCAATAGGCAAGCGCTCCGCGGAAATGGTTATTCCCTATCCGCCCGGAATTCCATATCTTTACCCGGGTGAAGTCGTTACGGCAACAACAGCAGAAGCTTTGCAGCAGTTGGCGAGCAGCGGGATTCGATTTCAAGGAACAGCATTCGGACAGAAACAGAGGCTTAAGATATACTCGTAAACCATCACAGGCAAGTGGTACAGCAGATGCAGGAGGGTCAGAGTGAAAGGAATATTTATTACGTTTGAAGGTCCGGACGGCGCGGGAAAGACGACGCAGCTGCGCATGTTGGGAGAAACGCTGCGGGAGCTCGGACACGACGTTGTAGTAACAAGGGAACCGGGCGGTACGTCAATCAGCGACAAGGTCCGCAGTCTTATTTTGTCGCCTGAGAATCAAGAGATGACGGATCAGGCCGAGGTACTGCTCTATGCGGCTTCGCGGGCGCAGCATGTTCATGAATTGATCCTGCCGGCTCTTGCGCAGGGGCGTATCGTGCTTTGCGACAGGTTTATCGACGCCAGTGTCGCCTATCAGGGCTACGGGCTTGGCGTCGATGTAGCTACCGTCAAGACGATCAACCATTACGCGAGTTCAGGTTTGCAGGCGACACGAACGTATATTTTGGATGTGCCGGTAGAGATAAGCCAGTCGAGGCTTCATCAGCGGGCGTTCGGCTCGGGTGCGGAGCAGCAGTTGGACCGAATCGAGCAAAAAGGTTTTGAGTATCACAACCGGGTACGGGCCGGATTTCATCAAATTGCCGCCGATCAGCCGGAGCGAGTCAAAGTCGTAGATGCCAATCGGGGCGAAGAAGCGATCGCCGAAGATATTTTGGCTGATTGTAAACGTTTGCTGAAGGTACATCTTTCCGGCTAAGGCAATAAACCCAAACATAGTTTATAATGAAGAGGAGGAATCACCCATGAAGCTGGTCGTTGCCGTTGTTCAAGACAAAGACAGTAACCGTCTTTCCAATGCGCTCATCAAAGAAGGATTCCGCGCCACGAAGCTGGCAAGTACGGGCGGCTTTCTGCGAGCCGGAAATACTACATTTATTATAGGAACGGAAGATGAGAGAGTACAAGAGGTGCTGCAAGTTATTCGCGCCAATTGTAAAATTCGGGAGCAGCTTGTCACACCGGTATCGCCTATGGGAGGAACGACGGATTCCTACATTCCATTTCCTGTGGAAGTTCAAGTGGGTGGCGCCGCGGTGTTTGTTTTGCCGGTCGAGCGGTTCGAGCATTTTTAAGCAGGAACGATTTTATTTTAAATACAAGGATGGATGAGCCTTGAAAATTAACCCGGGGTGGCAGCCCATTGGAAAAAACGTCAAAGTAACCGATAACGTCCCGACTCCACAGACGGCACCCCGGAATTTCTCCGACTTGATGCATCAGAACGACGAGAAAGTGACGCAGGAGCAGCTGACGAAAATGATGCAGCAGATTTCGCTGCAGGGCGATCGTCTGGCCCGATCCATGACGGTGAGGGAGCTGCGCCAGTACAGGCTGCTCGTCAAGCAGTTTCTGGAAGAGACCGTTCGCCGCGGAGTCAGTTTGCGAGATACGAAAGGCTGGGACCGCCGCGGCCGTTCGAAGCGGTATAAGCTGCTGGAGGAAATCGACCTTGGGCTCTTGGCTCTGGCGGACGAGCTTCTGGAAAGCGAGCAGGGACGTATCGACATTTTGCATAAAATCGGGGAAATCCGCGGTATGCTGATTAACCTGTTATTTTAAACGGAGAGAACTAATATGTCCTTTCATGCCATTCATGGCCAAGCTGCGGCCAAGCGGCTGCTGCAAAACGGCTTGCGGCAGGACAAGCTGTCCCATGCCTATATATTCAGCGGGCCTGTAGGAACAGGCCGCACCGAAATGGCGTTTGCGCTGGCGAAGGCCATTTACTGCAAAAACAAGTCCGACGATGCGTGCGGCGAATGCCTCGAATGCCGTAAAGTCGAGCACCGCAATCATCCGGATTTGCACGTGGTGGAGCCTGACGGGGCTTCGATCAAAATTGAGCAGATCCGCGAGCTGCAAAAAGAATTCGCCTACAGGGCGACCGCCTCGGGCACCAAAATATACGTTTTACAGCAAGCCGACAAAATGACGGTACAAGCGGCTAACAGCTTGCTGAAGTTTCTGGAAGAGCCGACTTCGCGCGTGGTCGCCATTCTGATTACGGAGAATGGCAATGCGCTGCTGCCGACGATTCAATCCCGCGCGCAGTGGATTTCGTTCACGCCGATGCCTCGTGACGAGATGATCGCCGCCCTGTTGCAGGAGGGTCATCCTGCCGGGCTGGTGCATCCTGCCGCCTATTTGACGGCAGGATTGCAGGCCGCCAGAGAGCTCATAGGCTCGAATTGGTTTGCAGAAATGAGAAGCGTAGTGTTACAATTAGCGAAGGAGACGCTGACCCGTTTCCCTTCTTCGATGATTACCGTGCAGCAAAAGATTATGAAAACAGAGCTGGCGGATCGCGTGTCGAGCCTTTTCGACCTGCTGATTCTCTGGTTTAAAGATATGGTACAGCTGCGCATGGAGCGCAGAAATAAGCTGATTTACCATGATCAGCTGGACTGGATGGGCTCCCTTGCATTCAGTCGGGACGTGTCAGATTGGGTGCGAATGATGGAGCAGGCCGTAGATCTGCAAAAACGTCTGCGTTTTAATGCCAATTCACAGCTGGTTATGGAAAAAATGCTCGTGGAGATGCAGGGGGTGTAACATGTTGTATTCGGTAGTTGGCGTCCGCTTTAAAAAAGCGGGTAAAATATATTATTTTGACCCGATCGATTTGCCGATCGAAAAAGAAAATGCTGTTATTGTTGAAACGGCGCGCGGTGTGGAATACGGGAAAGTCGTCGTCGGCAAAAAAAACGTCAAAGAAAACGATGTCGTGCTGCCGCTCAAAAAGGTAATCCGGATCGCGGATCATACAGATGCCGATTTGGTCGAAGAAAATAAGAAAGCTGCCAAGGACGCGTTTCAAACGTGCCAAGAGAAGATAAAAGATCACAATCTGAAAATGAAGCTCGTCGATGTGGAGTACACGTTTGACCGCAATAAAATTATTTTTTATTTTACAGCGGAAGGGCGCGTTGATTTTCGCGAGCTGGTTAAAGATTTGGCGAGTATTTTTCGGACTCGCATCGAGCTGCGCCAAATCGGCGTCCGTGACGAGGCCAAAATGCTCGGCGGCATTGGCCCTTGCGGGCGAATTCTTTGCTGCTCGTCGTTTTTGGGTGATTTCGAGCCGGTTTCCATCAAGATGGCGAAAGATCAGAACCTTTCGCTCAATCCGACGAAAATTTCAGGCTTATGCGGCCGTTTGATGTGCTGTCTGAAGTACGAGCATGACAACTATGAAAGCGCCAAGGAGTCGCTTCCGACAGTCGGAAGACACGTGATCACTTCTTTAGGAAACGGCAAGGTGCTCGGACTGAATTTGAGCGAGCGCACCGCTAAAGTTCAATTGTTTGATCTTGGCAAGGTAATGGACCTGCCTTTCGATGATGTGGTAGAACAAGAGTAGACGTCTGATTTACGGGTTCGCGGATGAACGGCCGGACAGGCATGCATGGCTACTAGAGGTGAAATCGTGGATAAACAAGATATTTTCGAGCAGATCGATGAAATCGAAGACAGGATGGGTGCCACCTATGCCGAGCTCGGCGCTCTTAAGAAGAGAGTCATAGCCCTGCTTGAAGAGAACAAGCGGCTCAGCATAGAGAATGCTCAGCTGCGAAAGCTGATCCGGCAGGAGGAAGCCGATGCCGAGCAGCCGGAAGGAGCAGGCATAGAGGAAGTTCCGGTCATTGGCGCAGGATACGATAACCTGGCGCGTCTTTATAATGAAGGCTTTCATATTTGCAATGTTTATTACGGACACCTTCGAACGGAAGGGGACTGTCTGTTTTGCTTATCCTTCTTAAATAAATAGCTCGTTTGACCGTAGGGAGACAATTCCTTACGGTTTTTTTCGATCAAGAGGATCATGAAAGGAACTGAAAGCCAAAACTTATGACTCAAGTATCTTTATTACCTACGGAACGAATCGACGATTTATTGACGCATGATTTAAAAATAATCCAAAGCGATCAAGTGTTCAGCTTTTCGTTGGATGCTGTGCTGCTCGCGCGATTTTGCTCGGTATCGCCCAAAGGCCGCATGTTGGATTTGTGCACGGGCAACGGCGTCGTTCCGCTTCTGCTCAGCACACGCAGCGGCGCGGAGATTTGGGGCGTGGAAATTCAGGACAGACTGGCGGATATGGCGGCGCGCAATACGCTGCTGAACGGATTGGAAGAGCGTCTGCATATGATCCGGGGGGATTTGCGGACGATTCACCAGACGCTGGGGCACGGAGGATTCGATGTCGTCACCGTCAATCCGCCTTATCTGCCCGTACCCAATGGCGAACAGAACGTGAACGAACATATTGCGGCGGCAAGGCATGAAATCCACTGTACGCTGGAAGATGTCATAGCGGCCAGCGCCAGGCTGGTGAAAGCCGGAGGAAAAGTGGCGATGGTGCACCGGCCCACTCGGTTGATTGATATTTGCTGCCTGATGAGGCAATACCGCATAGAGCCGAAACGGATTCGCTACGTGCATGCCCGCGCCGGCGAAGAAGCGATGATGATTCTCATCGAGGGCATGAAAGACGGGAAGCCGGAGATTCGGACGCTCCCGCCGTTAATCGTCTACACGGAAAAGGAGCAGTACTGCGAAGAACTGATGGAAGTTTATTACGGAGGCAGGGCCTCTTTACAGTAAATGAGGGAATCCAAGTTGAGCCAGAATGTAAATGTGCAAAAAAGCTACGCGGCCGACCATGGAGGCGCGGGAACGCTGTATCTGGTCGCCACGCCGATCGGCAACCTCGAAGACATGACCTTCCGCGCGGTCCGCACGCTGAAGGAAGTGCATCTGATTGCCGCCGAGGACACGCGGCAAACCCGCAAGCTGCTGACGCACTTTGAGGTCGCAACGCGACTCGTCAGCTATCACGAACACAACAAGCAGGCAAGCGGACCGGAGCTCGTCCGCTTGCTACTTGAGGGGCAGAGCATCGCGCTGGTCAGCGATGCTGGGCTTCCGGCCATCTCCGATCCAGGTTACGACCTGGTGAGGATGGCCGTAGAGCAAGGCGTGCCGGTGGTGCCTATCCCCGGCGCGAATGCGGCCCTGTCGGCGCTGATTGCATCAGGCCTGCCGACAGACCGCTTCACCTTCGTCGGTTTTCTCCCCAGGGAGAAAAGGGAGCAGACGAAGGTGCTGGAGGAGCTGCAGCAGGTGCGGGGCACCCTGCTGTTCTACGAATCGCCGCACCGCGTCGAGAAAACACTTGCCCGCATGGCGGAAGTGTGGGGGGCGGAGCGCCGCATTTGCCTCGCCCGCGAGCTGACGAAGCGGTACGAGGAATTTGTCCGCGGCACGATCGCGGAGTGCCTCGGGCATTTGACGCAGTATCCGCCGCAGGGCGAATATTGCGTCATCGCCGAAGGCGCATCGGAGGCGGCCGCGCCGGCGGCGGGCGCCGCTTGGTGGGAGGCGCTCGGGCTCGGCGAGCACGTCGAGCATTACGTCGAGCGCGGCAGCGAGCGCAAGGAAGCGATGAAGCTCGTGGCGGCGGACCGCGGCTTGTCCAAGCGGGACGTGTACAACGCGCTGCTGGAGCGCTAGGAGTCTGGCGGGCGGAGTTGCTGTCATTTTACTATGCCTTCTACGTGGTTCATCGGACAGACTCCCAGGAGTCCGTCTGATGAACTCCGCCCGCCAGACCCCTGGCCGGCGACGGGCTGCCCCGGCCGGAGCTTCATCCTCGGTGGTCTCTCGGTTTTTGCATCCGGTTTCCGGCCCGGATTCCCGGAAATATTCCGGACAAAAAAAGATCTCTAATCCGCGGCCGAAGCCGACAAATTAGAGATTAGAGGAGATATGAAAAAGGTTAGAATTACCTAAAGGGAATGTGATATTTCTATTATATACTATTTTTCTTATTTTGTCACAGGTGTTGGCATTTCTGATAAACAAATATGGCAAACAATTTTTCCTTTGAAATAAGTAACGTTCTCGGCGTTGCCGCAGAAAATACATGCAGGCTCATATTTCTTCAACATAATGCGTTCACCGTCAACATAAATTTCCAAAGCGTCTTTCTCGCCAATGCCAAGCGTACGGCGAAGCTCGATTGGAATAACAACGCGTCCTAATTCATCAACTTTTCTCACGATACCGGTGGATTTCAACATATATGAAGGTCCCCTTCCCAATTATGAAGTCTATTAAAGTTTATCGTCATGTTTCGACAATATTTTCATTACTTATGATACCAACCATTCCCAAAATAGTCAACCATATTTTCTTAAAATTATACCTCTAAACGTAAAAAATTTCAATTTTCAGCTGTAGTTCATAAAACACAAACCCCTTATACAATAAGGATTTGTAAGTAATATCTTACATAGGCTAGCACAAAAAAGCGAAAAAATATCGTTAACCCCGGACAGGCATCATACTTTGAAAACTGGAATCTAGAATTCGACTATTTTCGACAAATCATGTCGAAAGTTCCGGAATGAATTTGTCGAAAGAATGTCGAAATAATAAAGTAGAAAGGTTGTGGCCCCGTATGAAAGAAGAAAAAGTGTTTAAAGATCCGGTTCATAAATACATTTATGTGCAGGACGACACGATCTGGGATTTGATCAACACCCGGGAGTTTCAACGATTGCGCCGGGTCAGACAGCTTGGCACCTCCTATTTGACTTTTCATGGCGCCGAGCACAGCCGTTTCTCCCATTCCCTTGGAGTCTATGAAGTGACCCGAAAAATCATTTCCCAATTTGAACGCAACCATTATGAAGACTGGCCGAAGGAAGAACGGCTGCTCTGTCTTTGTGCGGCTCTGCTGCACGATCTGGGGCACGGCCCCTTTTCCCATTCCATTGAAAAAGCGTTCGGCACGCGCCACGAGGATTGGTCCTGCCGGATCGTTCTGGGGAATACGGAAGTCAACGAAGTGCTGCGCCGCGTATCCCCCGATTTTCCCAAGCAAGTCGCCGGGGTCATCTGCAAATCGTACAGCAAGGAAATTGTCGTGAGCCTTGTATCCAGCCAGCTTGATGCCGATCGCATGGATTACTTGCTGCGGGACGCTTATTTTACGGGCGTGAACTATGGTACGTTTGATTTGGAGCGGATTTTGCGCGTGATGAGGCCGTACAAGGGCCATATCGTCGTCAAAGAGAGCGGGATGCACGCGGTTGAGGATTATTTGATGTCCAGATACCAAATGTACTGGCAGGTTTATTTTCACCCCGTTACCCGCAGTGCGGAAATTTTGCTGAACAAAATTTTTCAGCGGGCCAAATATTTATATGAAGAGCAGTACGCGTTCGCTTTCATGGTCGAGCCTATTTTGCATCTGATTCAGAACAAGCTGTCCCTGGAAGATTATATCCTGCTTGACGAATCGGTGATGCAGACGATGCTAGTTTTTTGGAGCTCGGAGAGCGATGCGGTTTTGTCCGACCTGTGCAAAAGGTTCCTGAACCGCAAGCTGTTCAAATACAGCGCGTTTGAAGACGTCGACCAAAAGGTGTTTCAGCATATGGAGCAGGCGATGCTTGAGCTGGGACTCGATCCGGCCTCTTATATGGAAATCGATTCTCCGTCGAACCTTTCCTATGATGTATACAGGCCCGGTGAAAACGATGAGAATTTGCCGATCCTGCTGCTCAATCACAAAGATCAATTGACGGAAATTACGCAAAAATCGGATATCGTCCGCTCGATCAGCGGCATTCACAGAGGAAAGCACCGGGTTTATTACCCGGAGGAGATCGTTCACCGTTTGAGCGCATCCGCTTACCCGGACGTAAGGGCATTGATCGGACTGCGGGAATAGAACAAACAATCACGAAGGAGCTTAAACCATGCTGACAGATACACATGCGCATTTGAATGCGAAGCAATTTGACGAGGATCGGGAGGAGATGATTCAGCGGGCGCTGGATGCAGGCGTTACGCGGATCGTAAATATCGGTTTTGACCGCGAGACGATTCCGACGTCGATCGAGTTGGCGGAGCGGTACGATTTTATTTATTCGACGGTAGGCTGGCATCCGGTGGAGGCCAAGTTCATGCAGCCGGGAGATCTGGAATGGATCGAGGAGCTGTGCAAGCACGAAAAGGTGGTCGCCATCGGAGAAATCGGTCTGGATTACTATTGGGATACTTCGCCGAAGGATGTGCAGGATCGCGTATTCCGCGAACAGATTCGTTTGGCACGCAAGCTCGGCATGCCTATCGTCATTCATAACCGGGATGCGCACCAGGATGTTTTGCAGGTGCTAAAAGAGGAGAAGGCGGCGGAAGTGGGAGGGATCATGCACTGCTTCTCGGGTAGTTGGGAGACGGCCAAGCAGTGTCTGGATATGAATTTCCACATTTCGTTCGGCGGGCCCGTCACGTTCAAGAACGCCAGACAGCCCAAAGAGGTGCTGGCGCAGGTGCCGCTTGACCGGCTGCTTATTGAGACGGACGCCCCTTATCTGACTCCGCATCCTTACCGCGGCAAGCGCAACGAAACGGCATATGTCCGGCTTGTCGCCGAAACCGCCGCGGAAATTCGCGGAATCAGCCTGGAGGAACTGGCGGCTATTACGACAGGGAATGCTATTCGGCTGCTAGGCCTCAAGTAAAGCGGCGCGATATTTGCGGCGGAGCACAACGCCGCAGATGAACGAGACCAGCAGGAGGCTGCCTGCAGGGACAAGCGCGTATACGGCCGCAGAGCGCAGCAGGAGCGGAATCGTAAGCACACAGATTTGGGCAAGCAGCACGCACCAGATGAGAAAAGCGATCGATCCGGCTTTCGTCATCCGGTTCAGCGGATACATTTCCAGCCAAAACGTATAGCGGTGCGCACGCTCGATGCCGGTCAATTGAACGGTGGAAATCAAAATCACGATGAGAAAAGCGGCTGCCCTGGCCACATCGCCGGAGACAACGAAGATGGCGAGCGCCCCGAGCAGCGTAATCCGCTGAACGATGCCGAACAGCTCCGTGCGCAGCAATGTTTTGGCGTACAAGTATAAATAGGATGCGTCCTGCTTGAAAGGGATATAGCGCGTAATTCCGCTAATCCAGCTGCGGCGCGCAATCCTCGTCGGCAGCTGGGGCACATCGACGAACCAGTTGAAGAACATGTACAGACGAGCCTGCTGCTGCTTCTCTTTGGCAATGAGATAATCCCAGCCGATCGTATAGACGGCCGCAAAACGGGCTGCCGCCAACCAGAGCAAAATCAGAACGAGCGCGGCTGCGCTCGCCCAAAAGAAGCTGCGGTCGAACTGCACGGCGACGATAACGAGCGACGCTACCCAGCGGAATACGACGGAGGCCGTTCTTGCATAGGTGTGAACGAAGCGGCTCTCATACCAACCGGCCAATATGTTGGCGAATTTGACCAGCAGGATCAGCATCAGCATCAGGACGAACGGCTGAGCGGCCGCACCCTCGCAGTGACGGTACAGGGGCCACAGCACGACAAGCGCAATCAGCGACCAGAAGGCTTGCAGCGTAAAGCTGTAAAGAAGCGCGCTGCGAAAGTAAGCGCCCATCTGACGCTCGATCCGCAGCAGGAACATGCGGTCCGCGTCCCGGACCAGCGTTCGAATCGGGCTCGACCCGAGCAGCGGAACAAGCAGCAGCAAAGCGATCCACAGATACGGATAATTTGTCGGAAGCTGCTGCAACGTTTTGGCATAATAATAGGAAGAAATAATGACAAGAAACAACATGAAGCCGACAAAATTGCTGCGCGCCGCGTAGAGCCAGTACCCCGAAGCTTCCTTTAAATACCGCCCCAGGCGCTGCTGCCATAAACCGGTGATATTGACCTCCATGTCCTTCATACCGAATCACCTTGAACCAGCTCGTAAAAAATGTCGTCGAGCGACGCTTTGGCAAGCCCGGTTTGCACCCGCAGTTCGCCCAAATCTCCCTGGGCGGCCATTTTGCCGCGATGCAAAACGACATAGCTGTCGCAATATTTTTCAATCGTTGACAAAATGTGCGAGGAGATGAGGAAGCTGGCTCCTCTGCGCTTCATGCGGACCATAAGCTCAAGCAGCGAGCGGATGGCCAGCGGGTCAAGCCCGAGAAAGGGCTCATCGATAATGTACAAGGCGGGCTCGATCAAAAACGCGTTCATGATCATTACCTTCTGCTTCATGCCTTTGGACAGATGGCTGGAAAAGCTGTTCAGCTTATCCTTCATTTGGAACTCTTCCAAAAGCGCCTGGGATCGGGTCAGGAACTGCTCCTTGGTCAGCCCGTATGCCATGGCCGTTAGCTCCAGATGCTCGCGGATGGTCAGTTCCTCGTAAAGCTCGGGCGATTCGGGAACGTAAGCGTACGCTGCGCGGTAGGCGAGCGGGTCTTCCGCCAGGGTGAGGCCGCTGACGCGGATCGTGCCTTTTTGCGGATGAAGCAGGCCGAGAATATTTTTGATTGTCGTGCTTTTGCCTGCGCCGTTGAGTCCGATCAAGCCCATCATTTCACCTTGGCGGATTGAAAAAGTAAGTCCGTGCAGGACAGGTTTTCCTGGAAGATATCCCCCGTAAAGGGAGTCGACTTGTAGAATGGGGTTCATCGAAAGGCCTTCCTTTTCAGCAAATTATTGGCATTTTTGAACCAATTTCACCCATCCCCATTATAAACAAAATTGCTATTAAAGCCTAATTTAAACGTAAGAATTGCGAAAAAAAGCGTCAGAATACGTTATAATGAGAAAAACGTACTAAAGACCAAGATTTATAGCCGGAAATGTTTATTATTTCCGAATTCCGCCCTTTTTAGCGGGCGATAATCCCTTTACAGGTTTAGATTTACAGCGTAATATACTTTTCATAATAACTTAATAACCAATTTGCCAAATTTCCATTCGCTGAGTTCCATTTATGGGAACGGGGGAACCGCTGCAAACATTCGGAAGCACATGCAACCGCCGAATGCCAGCAGAATGAATATCAGGGGTGAATCCAACGACAACGAGCAAGCAGCTTGTTGTCCAGGTAGGGCGACTCTCACGTCCGAATCCGTCAGCTAACCTCGTAAGCGTACCGAGAGAGGTAACGATTGTCGTGTCTGGTTGTATTTTTCTATGCATACAAGGCCACGGGAAGAGTCCTCTTTCCGCTGGTCTTTTCATTTTTTCGAGATAGTGCAGGCTAGATGATCATAGGATGAAAAGCGAAGGAGGTGGGACTACCGCAGCAGCGTCCGGTAATGGCCGCGTTGTTGTCGGGTGAACTCCGCTGCAAAGCTGGAGAGGCTTATTAAGTTAATCACAAACTGACCTTAGTCGCGTCTAATTTAATCATGCGTAACACACGGGCGGCGAGGCTTTGAAGGAGGACCGAAGAAGTGGGCAACATCTCTTTAACCGAGACCCATGTAAGTCGATCATCCAGCATGTCCTTGGCACTACGATGGAAGCATGAAAACTTGCGTTTGATTTTAAGCCTAGGTATGATTTCAATCGCTATGACTTTCATGTTTTTGGTGTTGTTGTACGGTACGGCTACCAAGAGCGTATCCGTAGTTGTGAATGGACAAGAAACCGTTGTGCATACGAAGCAATGGGTCCTGCAACGCCTACTGGATGAACAAGCCATTAAGATTGGTGAACACGATCAAGTTTCTGCAGCGCTCACGACTCCGATCAAGGGCGGAGAGAAATTCGTGATCGATCATGCGTCACCGATTCAATTGACTGCTGATGGAAAGACCACCACTGTTTACACAACTGCAAGAACGGTTGAAAGTGCATTGCAGGATTTACATATTGCACTTGGGGAGCTTGACCGAGTCACTCCTGAACCGGCATCTTCGCTTTTACCCGGCGATACAGTCAAAGTTGTCAGGGTAAAGAAAGAGCAGAACGAAACAACGGAACCGATCGCGTTCGATACCGAGAAGAAGAACGATGCATCGCTGCTCAAAGGCAAGGAACAGGTCGTCCAGGAAGGCAAAGAGGGCGTTCTGTTGAAAAAAATGGAAAAAGTATTCGAAGACGGCGTTTTGGTTTCCGAAGCAGTTGTAGATGAACAGGTTCAAACGGAAAGTGTGAAAAAAGTCGTTGCCATCGGCACGAAAAATCCGGTCGTCGCTTTATCGGCCTCATCCCCTAGCGTGGATGAAATTTCAAAGAATGGCGTCAAATTCGGCTACAAACAAATTCTCAAAAACGTGAAACTCACCGCATATTCGGCGGGAGTGGAGTCTACCGGCAAATCCGCGGACAGCCCCGGGTTTGGCAAGACGTTTACAGGAACTACAGTCACCGAAGGCAGAACGATCGCGGTAGATCCGAAGGTTATTCCGCTCGGATGGTGGGTGTACATCGACGGTATTGGCTTCCGGCGCGCTGAAGATACAGGCAGCGCCGTGAAAGGGCAAACGATCGACGTTTACTTCGAAGATGAGAGCTATGCCAACAAATTCGGCACGAAGAACGGTTATACCGTCTATGTCGTAGGGCCGAAGAAGCCGACTGAGAATTAAGGGGTAATCCGGTTTCTGCATGGGCAGAATGTATATATAGATAGATAGGTCGTTCACGAATGGCAAAAGAAGAGGAGACCCCTCTTCTTTTTGTGCGTACAGGGAAAGGAACGTTGTATGATAAAAGAAGTTATCGTTGTCGAGGGCAAAGACGATACCGCAGCGATTCGCCGGGCCGTGGAGGCGGATACGATCGAAACCGGCGGCTCCGCAATAGGTCCGGCCGTGTTGAAACGGATCGCGCTGGCTCAGGAGCGGCGCGGAGTTATTATTTTGACCGATCCGGATCATGCAGGGGAGCGGATCCGCAAAATCGTGGCGGCGAAGGTGCCCGGCTGCAAGCATGCCTTTATTACGCAGGAGCAGGCGGAGTACAAGGGCGACATCGGGGTTGAGAACGCGTCGCCGGAGACGATCCGGCAGGCGCTGAGCAATTTGCGGACGGAGTATGAAGGAGCCGTCTCCCTGGTCACCTGGGAGGACCTGATGGCGGCGGGACTCATCGTCCACGCCGAAGCGGCCTCCCGGAGGCTGGAGGCAGGCAAGGCGCTCGGCATCGGCTACTGCAACGGCAAGCAATTTTACAAGCGCTGTGCGATGTTTCAAATCACCCGCGAGGAGTTTGAAGCGGCGGTAGAATTACTAAATAAATGAGGGCTGTGACATGAATACTTCCAACCGGGCGCTTCCTGAGGATGTCGCTACACCGAACAGAACGAAAGAAATACTTAAGAAGCACGATCTGGTGCTGAAAAAGAGCCTCGGACAAAATTTTCTCGTAGACCAGAATATTTTGCACAAAATCGTGTCCGCCGCCGGGCTCGGCCCGGACAAGGGCGCGCTGGAGATCGGCCCGGGCATCGGGGCGCTCACCCAGCAGTTGGCCAAGCAGGCTGGGCGCGTCTTGGCCATCGAAATCGACCAGCGTCTGCTGCCCATCCTGGGCGAGACGCTGGAGCCGTACCCCCATGCCCAGGTCGTGCATGGGGATGTGTTAAAGCTGGACCTGCCGGAGCTGTTCCGGCAGCATTTTGCCGGTGTTGGCGGCATCAGCGTTGTTGCCAACCTGCCTTATTACATCACGACGCCGATCATTATGAAGCTTCTCGAAGAGAAGCTTCCGCTGGAAAATATCGTCGTGATGATTCAAAAAGAGGTGGCCGACCGCATGGCGGCCCGCCCGGGCACCAAAGACTACGGCAGCCTCAGCATTGCCGTGCAGTTCTACTGCGAGCCGGAGCTTGTCACGATCGTGCCGCGCACCGTCTTTGTCCCGCAGCCGAACGTCGATTCCGCCGTCATCCGGCTGCGCGTACGGCAAACCCCGCCGGTCGAGGTGGCGGACGCCGACTTCTTCTTCGAAGTCGTCCAGGCATCCTTCGTCCAGCGGCGCAAAACCCTTTACAACAACCTGGCTGCGCGGTTCTTTGCCAAAGACACCAAGGCTGAGCTGGAGGCGCTCCTGCACGGCATCGGCATCGAGCCTTCGCGCCGCGGTGAGACGCTCAGCATGGAAGAGTTCGCGCGCTTGTCGTCGGCCCTCCGCGCGCACGGCTGCAAATAAACCCGCACCAAATGCCCATCCCCGCCATAGGATAGCCCTAGGAGGGGATTGAGCGATGAGGCAAGGAGACTTTGTTACCCGAAAATCCTATGGCGGAGACGTCATTTTCAAAATCGAACGTATCGAGCAGGTGAAGGCCGTGCTGAGGGGTGTCGATTACCGGCTGCTTGCAGATGCGCCCCTGACGGACTTGCTTGCGTTTGGCGGCGTCACGCCGGATCATCTCCGGTCGGGCACCCCGCAATATCGGGAATCGCTGCGACGAATTGAAATCGCCAGGGAGCAGCAGCAGGAGAAGAATCAGCACTCCGGCGTCAGCTATTTTGAAGTGCCGGGTAAAATACTGCATGTGGACGGAGACCCGGCCTATTTGCGCAAATGCATGCAGCTGTACGGAGAGCTTCGCGTGCCTGCGGAGGGCTTTTACGTCCCCGAAGCCCAGATGCCGGATGCGCTGTATCGGCTGCTGCCGCAAGTTAAGCCGGATATCGTCGTCATTACCGGACATGACGGCATAATAAAAAACCGTAAAAACCGCGATATCAACAACTTGAGCAGCTACAAAAATTCGCTTCATTTTGTGAGCGCGGTTCAGGTCGCCAGGCAGTACGAACGCGATCGCGATTCCTTGATCATTGTGGCCGGAGCCTGTCAGTCGCATTTTGAAGCGCTGCTGCGGGCCGGAGCGAATTTTGCCAGCTCCCCGGCCCGCGTGCTGATTCATGCTCTGGACCCCTTGTGCATTGCGGCTAAGCTGTCCTATACGTCGGTCAAAGATACCGTTTCCATGCTGGACATCGTTAGCTTGACGGTTACGGGGTTAGACGGATTAGGAGGAGTCGATACGCGAGGCAGCTACCGGATGGGGATTCCCGGCATTCAGCACTCGCAGGCAAATGTGTGAAACTCAACAGCGACCGACCGCCGTTCGTACAGTTGTGAAACCGCGTGTTGTGAGCTGCGTACGGTGCATATCCATTCAAGCGCCCAGGCGCGAATCGACTTGTGCAAAGTCCATTCGCGTTTGGGCGCTTTTTCTTTGGTTTTGTTCGCCGTGTGGGCGGCATCCGTTTTCGGTGCTAAATGCCTCCGTATATGTCGAAAATATATTTCATGAAAAAAAGTGAATAATTTACAATCTTTGGAGGCAACCTAAACACCAAGCAAATTTAAAATTAGGCGGATATGCCGTTGACAACAGGATTGTCGGGCTGATATAATATTTGGTCCTAATTTGACATTTTGGCCATGATCGGTTATAATTAACAAGGAAAGAGGTGGTAGTTGACAATGGCAAAAAATGCGCTGTTGGAAATTAAACGCAGTTTGGAGCCCCATGTCGGGCAGAAGATCATGTTGCGAGCAAATGGTGGTCGGCGAAAGACTATCGAGCGTTCCGGTGTTTTAGAAGAAACCTACCCTTCTGTATTTATTGTTAAGCTGGAAGAGTCCAACGCATTTAAGCGGGTCTCCTACAGCTACGCGGATATCTTGACGGAATCCGTGGAAGTGACCGTTTGCAACGATGACGGACAAGTCCGTATCACCTATATTCAACATTAGCTTAGCGCATTATCATAACGGCAGGCCCGCATAGGGTCTGCTTTTGCTTTGCATGGAGTTGGCGATAATGCGGCACACTATCCGTACATTTCTATTTTACTTCAGGAGGGATAGCGATGGGACGCAGAAGAAGCATTATGTCGGAAAGTTTCAAATATGAGCTGGCCAAGGACCTTGGCTTTTACGATGTGGTACAGCGGGAAGGCTGGGAAGGAATCCGCACGAAGGACGCCGGCAACATGGTCAAGCGGGCGATTCAGATTGCGGAGGAGGCGCTGGCCAAGCAGTACTCGCCAGGGGCCCCGGTAAGCCAAGGCTCTGGAGGCTATGCGCAGCCGTACGCCGGAGGGGCGGTCGGCAGTGCGCAACCGTACGCCGGAGGAACGGTCGGCAGTGCGCAACCGTACGCCGGAGGAACGGTCAGCAGTACGCAACCGTACGCGGGAGGGACGGTCGGCGGCGCGCAGCCGTATGCCGGAGGAGCGGTCAGTAGTGCGCAGCCGTACGTCGGAGGAACGGTCGGCAGTGCGCAACCGTACGCCGGAGGAACGGTCGGCAGTGCGCAACCGTACGCCGGAGGAACGGTCGGCAGTGTGCAGCCGTATGCCGGAGGGACGGTCGGCAGTGCACAGCTGTACGCCGGAGGAGCGGTGAGCAGTACGCAACCGTACGCGGGAGGGACAAGCAGCTTTGCGCAGCAGAGCCAGGGTCTTCAGCCAGGTGGTGGCAGTTACGGATACGCGGCGCAGGAGGCTCAAGGGCTCCAGGCGAATCAGGTAGCTTCAGGCGTACAGGGGCAGACAGGGTATTCATATGCGGCCAGGCAGCCGCAGCAGCCGTTCTGAATCACCGGCATTGCGTAAGGATCACCTGCGAAAGTTAAATTGTCCAGCGATACTTTGTTAGGATAGCCCGAGGTGGCGGCCCTTAATTGTGGGTACGGCCATTCGTGAAGCGGCTTGGCAAAGCGAAAAACCTGCGAAAGTGCAGGCTTTTTCTGTTTATGGGGTTCATTTTGAGGAAAAGCCTGCAATTGTGCAGGAATTTCTGGGCAAAATGAGTCTGAACCCAAATGTTCGCTGAAAAACCTGTACATTTGCAGGAATTTTTCGTTGCCGGCGTACCAACAGGCAAAAACCTGCACATTTGCAGGAATTTTTCGTGGCTGGCGCATCAACGAGTAAAAACCTGCACTTTTGCGCTTTATACGAAAATAGAACGCAGTAGACCTGACTATTTTCATTCTGCAGGGTGACGTCCACGACGTCATGGGGGTTTTTGCGGGTTTTCTTCGCGCTGCCAGGCAGATGTACTGCCGGCTCTGGCGGTGCGTGTACACGAGCAGTTCATCCTTATGCGGCCGGATGGGCTTGGCCTCAAAGCATTCCGGCAGCTTTTGCCGCTGCCGCTCAGTGCTCTGACCTCTTGGCTCAGTCTGCTTATTATAAGCGGCATTCCGTGCATAATCGGCGGGTTTCCCCGAAGCGCACAGGTTTCTTCGTAAAACCCCGCACTCTCTGCCCACAGGCTGGCGTGAGCTATCCGGCCGCATTTGGCAACCGGCTTCGCCGCCATCCAGCGGCGAGAACCGCTGGGGCCATCGTTCCGACGAGCTGTGTCGAATGCTTTAGCTTTTCTTTTGCGCTTTTGTTATAATGTTTTAACGGCAAACGAGCAAAAGAAGGTGAGCGGATGAAGATTTTTGAAAAAGCACCGGCCAAAATCAACTTATCCCTTGATGTTTTACATAAAAGAGAAGACGGTTATCATGAAGTCGAAATGGTCATGACGATGGTGGACCTGGCGGACCGGATCGAAATGCAGGAGCTGCCGCGCGACACGATCATCATTTCCTCCCAGGCGGGGTATATTCCGCTTGACGAAAAAAACTTGGCTTTTCAAGCCGCCAGGTTGATCAAGGATCGGTACGACGTCAAACAGGGCGTTTACATCCATCTGGATAAAAAGATTCCGGTAGCCGCAGGGCTGGCGGGAGGAAGCAGCGATGCGGCGGCTACGCTGCGCGGGCTCAATCGGTTATGGAAGCTGGACATTCCGGTGAAAGAGCTGCAGGAGCTTGGAGCCGAGCTGGGCTCGGACGTTCCTTTTTGCGTGACGGGCGGCACGGCGGTTGCCCGGGGCAGAGGGGAGAAGCTGGAGCCGATCGCCTCGCCTCCGCAATGTTGGGTCGTGTTGGCCAAGCCCCCGATCAATGTGTCGACTTCGGAAATTTACGGCAAGCTGAATGCCCGCGAAATCAAGCGTCATCCCTCGACGAGAGTTATCCTGGACTCGATTCGCGACAAGCAGTTCGATCAGCTGTGCCACGGGATGGGCAATGTGCTGGAGGAAGTGACGCTGGAACTGTACCCGGAGGTGCGGCATTTGAAAGAATGCATGCAAAAGCTCGGTGCAGACGGGGTGCTGATGTCGGGCAGCGGGCCGACGGTTTTTGGCCTGGTATCCAAGGAGGCCAAAATTCCCCGCATCTACAACGGGTTGAGAGGATTTTGCAAAGACGTATATGCAGTGAGAATGTTAACGTAAAGAGCAGATACGGGCCGGTTTGTTTTGAAAAAGCTCCTTTTTGGGGCTTTTTTCGTTTTTTATGAGCGAAATTGGGGATTATCGCAACAAAACGGCCGTTGTATGCGTATTACTATATGTAGGCAACGACAAATCAGATTGGCAAAGGAGGGCTGCCATGACTGAACTGTATTGGGGTTGTTTGGCCGGGGGCGTGTTGTTTGCTATTGTCAGCGTGCTGTTCGGCGATCTGATCAGCCATGCCTTGGACGGCTTGTTCGATTTTTTGTCTCTGGATATTGTAAAGCCAATGGTGCTGGCGAGCGCTGTAACCGGTTTCGGAGGCGCCGGCATACTGCTGGAGAAATGCGCGGGAATAGGCTCGGTGGCCGCATTGCTGCTGGCGCTGCTGATAGCCGTTCTGCTCTCTGCGGCTGTCTATTTCGGGTATGTCAAACCGATGGAGAACACCGAGAATTCAACCGGCTATTCCATCAGGCAGCTAAACGGCAAAATCGGTGAGGTTACGGTGACTGTGCCCGCCTCGGGATTCGGGGAGGTGCTGGTCCGTGTAGGGGCCGGCAATACGAATCATACTGCGGCCAGCTTTGACGGCATCGAGCTTCCATCCGGCTCCAGAGTAGTGGTGGTGGAAGTGAAGGACGGAACTTTGTATGTGTCTAGTTTGCAATAAATGACGAAGGGGAGATGAAACTATGCCGGATTTCTTAGTTGTACCCGCTCTGGTAGTCGGAGTTATCGTTATATTCGGTCTCGCTTTCTGGGCCCGTTACAAAACGGTCGGACCTGACGAGGCGATGATCATAACCGGTTCTTTTTTGGGGAATAAAAATATTTCAACCGACGAATCCGGAAGCAAAATCAAAATCGTCCGCGGAGGCGGCGCGTTCATATGGCCGGTTTTTCAGCAGTCGGAGTTTTTGTCGCTGCTTTCTCACAAGCTGGATGTATCCACGCCGGAGGTGTATACCGAGCAAGGGGTGCCCGTTATTGCCGACGGGGTCGCGATCATCAAAATCGGCGGAGCCGTCGAAGATGTGGCTACAGCCGCCGAGCAGTTCATGGGCAAACCGATCGAATCCCTCAAGGGGGAGGCGCAGGAGGTGCTGGAAGGGCATCTTAGGGCGATTCTCGGCTCTATGACCGTCGAGGAGGTGTACCGGAACCGCGATCGTTTTGCCCAGGAGGTGCAGGGGGTAGCGGCACGGGATTTGAAAAAGATGGGGCTGCAAATCGTTTCCTTTACGATCAAAGATGTCCGCGACAAGCATGGCTATCTAGATGCGTTAGGGAAGCCGCGGATAGCCGCGGTCAAGCGGGATGCGGAAATCGCCGAAGCGGAAGCGGTGCGCGATGCGCGGATTCAAAAGGCGCGCGCCGAAGAGGAGGGGCAGAAGGCCGAACTGCTGCGGGATACGAACATCGCGGAGGCGGGCAAGGAGAAGGAATTGAAGATCGCCGCCTTCAAGAAGGTGCAGGATACGGCCAAGGCGGAAGCCGATCAGGCGTATCACATCCAGGAGGCCCGTGCCAAGCAGACGATGGTCGAGGAGCAGATGAAAGTCGAACTCGTGCGGAAAGAGCGTGAGATCGACCTGCAGGAGAAAGAAATTCAGGTCCGCCAGAAGCAGTACGACGCGGAAGTGAAAAAGAAAGCGGACGCCGACCGCTATGCCGTCGAGCAGGCGGCGGAAGCCGACAAGGCGAAGAAGATGCGTGAGGCGGATGCCCGCCAGTACACGATCGAGGCTGAAGCGAAAGCGAATGCGGAGCAGCGCAGACTCGAAGGCATGGCCATCGCCGACGCGGAGCGGGCGAAAGGTACGGCAGAAGCGGAGGTCATCCGCTTGCGGGGGCTGGCTGAAGCCGAAGCGAAGGAGAAGCTGGCGGAGGCGTTCCAGAAATTCGGGGAGGCTGCGATCCTCGATATCATCGTGAAAATGCTTCCCGAGCTTGCCGGCAAAATCGCCGAGCCGCTCAGTTCTATAGATAAGCTGACCGTTGTGGATACCGGAAGCGGCGACGGCGCGGCCAGAGTGAGCAACTACGTAACGAAGCTGATGTCTACAGCGCCGGAAATGTTGAAAAGCGTGTCAGGCATCGATGTGGAGGAGATTATTAAAAATTTGACAAGCAAGGCGGGCTCGTCCGCAGACAGCTCGGCGCCCCGGCAAATTCGGGGTGACGCGCCGAACGCAAGCGAAGGGTAGCCGAGCCGCCGCGATTTTCTGCATCGGCCCGTTTCTCTTAGGGGAACGGGCTTTTTTGGCATTGACAAATGTTATTTTTATGTCACATTTATGTCAAATTAATTTTCACGGCGAAGCTTGAATAAATACGTATAAAAATGGTATATTTTCTTTATATTATTCGGATTCTGGGGGGGAAGGCGATGAAAAAGTTAAAAAGGAGCGCCAGGCTGGTGGAAATGACGCAGTACTTACTATTCCGCCCCCATTCGTTGATTCCTTTAACGACTTTTGCCGAGCGTTACAATTCAGCTAAATCCTCGATTAGCGAAGATTTGGCGATCATTAAAGAAGTGTTTGAAGAAGAAGGGCTTGGTGAACTGCATACGCTGGCCGGAGCGGCGGGGGGCGTGAAGTTTACGCCGAAGATGCCGAAGGAGGCGTCACTGCGTTTTATACAAAACCTGTGCCTGCAGCTGCAGCAGCCGGAGCGCATTTTGCCCGGAGGCTATTTGTATATGTCGGATATTATGGGGCAGCCGCACCATTTGAATGAGATCGGCAAAACTTTTGCCTCGGCGTTCGCTGGTCAAGACTTGGACGTGATTATGACGGTTGAAACCAAAGGCATTCCGCTTGCTTATGCGACAGCCACTTATATGAATCTTCCCGTCGTTATTGTACGCAGAGACGGCAAGGTGACGGAGGGTTCTGCCGTAAGCATCAATTATGTATCGGGTTCCAACAAACGGATTCAGACGATGTCGCTCGCCAGACGCGCGCTCAAGGAAGAATCCAAGGTGCTGATCATCGATGACTTCATGCATGTGGGCGGCACGATTCACGGCATGATGGACCTGTTAAGCGAGTTCAAGGCTTCCGTCCAGGGCGTAGGGGTGTTCATGGAATCCTGCGAGGTGGATGAGCATTTGGTAGACCATTATGTATCGCTTGCGCGGATGTACGGGGTGGATTCGAAAACGAAACAGATTACCGTAGAGCCGGGCAATTACTTTGACGATGCAAAAGGAGACTTGTAAACATGGAATATATCGCGACTTCAGCGGCTCCGGCCGCAATCGGGCCTTATTCGCAGGCGGTTAAGCTGGGCAATCTGCTGTTTACGTCGGGACAAATCCCGCTCGGTACGGACGGTCAGATCGTTCAGGGCGGCATCAAGGAACAGGCGCATCAAGTATTCGCCAATTTGAAGGCTGTATTGGAAGCGGCGGGCACCGATTTTTCGCAGGTGGTCAAGGCGACCGTGTTTTTGAAGGACATGAATCAGTTTGCAGAGCTGAACGAGATTTACGCTTCCTATTTTGGCGATCACAAACCGGCTCGTTCGACTGTCGAAGTGGCCAGGCTGCCAAGGGATGTTTTTGTCGAAATTGAACTAATTGTTGGAATTTCTGTCGAATCTTGATCGAAACATTAAGAACGCATAAAATTATTCAATTTCCCGAAAAAGGAAGAAGGAATTTGCACTAAAATGTGGAATTATACACCCAAGTCCTAGCGATGGAAAAAGGTGGTGAACACAAGTGCAAATTACAGATGTAAGACTCCGCCGGGTTAATTCCGAGGGGAGAATGAAGGCGATTGCTTCCATTACCATCGACAACGAGTTCGTCGTTCACGATATTCGTGTGATTGACGGAAACAACGGTATGTTCGTGGCTATGCCAAGCAAACGGACTCCTGACGGGGAGTTCCGCGATATCGCTCATCCCATTTCTTCAACGACTCGCGAAAAAATTCAAGCTGCGGTTTTGGCTGAATATGATCGTGCAGCAGCTGAAGAAGAAGTAATCGAAGAAGGCGCTTAATTGTTCAACATCTGGAGAGCCCGCCGGGCTCTCTTTTCTTTTTGTGGGAATTGAGCTATATTTGGGGATGAACCGACTTTCATATCACGATTTACGATAATGCGCGTATACTAGGATTTATTTTAATAAGTTTATAAATAAAGGGGTTGGATGTAAGTTGAAATTAATGGCAATCGTACTGGCGGCAGGTCAGGGTAAACGGATGAAATCGAAGCTTTATAAAGTGCTCCACCCGGTTGCAGGCAAGCCGATGGTAGGTCACGTTGCAGATACGTTAAGGGATATGCAGGCGGAAAGGACGCTCGTCGTCGTTGGCTACGGAGCGGAGGCGGTACAGGCATACCTGGGCGATAAGGTGGAATATGCGCTGCAATCGGAGCAGCTCGGGACCGGCCACGCGGTTTTGCAGGCCAAAGACGCGCTGGGCGCCGAGGAAGGCACGACTATCGTCATCTGCGGCGATACGCCGTTGATTTCCGAAGGGACGCTGCGGAGCATGCTGGAGCTGCACAGCCAGTCGAGGGCGGCGGCGACGATTTTGACGGCCAAACTCGATCAACCGCATGGATACGGACGCATCATCCGCGGGGAAGACTCCCGCGTGAGCCGCATCGTGGAGCAGAAAGATTGCAGCAGCGAAGAAGCGGCCGTTCAGGAGATCAATACGGGGACGTACTGCTTCGACAACCGCAAGCTGTTCGATGCGCTCGCTGCGGTGAAAAATGACAACGCCCAGAAAGAGTACTATTTGACGGATGTTATCGGCATTTTGACGGGGCGCGGCGAGATCGTGCAAGGGTACTGCATGGCGGACAGCGCGGAGTCGATCGGGGTGAACGACCGGGTAGCGCTTGCCGAGGCGGAGCGTTTGATGAAGGAAAGAATCAATCGCGCTCATATGCTGAACGGCGTTACGATCGTCGATCCGGCGGGTACGTACATTGAAGCGGGAGTGACCATCGGAGCGGATACGGTGCTGCTGCCGGGCACGATTTTGCGCGGCCAAACGTCGATCGGCGAGAATTGCACGATCGGCCCGCAAACGGAAATCAACGACTCCACGTTGTTAGATGAAGTTACCGTGAAGCAGTCCGTGCTGCAGGAAGCTTTTGTCGACAGCGACGCAAGTGTCGGTCCGTTCGCTTATTTGCGGCCGGGCGCGAAGATCGGGAAGCATGTCAAAATCGGCGATTTCGTCGAAATCAAAAACGCGACGCTCGGCGATGGAACGAAGGTATCGCATTTGAGCTACGTAGGCGATGCGGTTGTAGGCACCAATGTCAACATCGGCTGCGGCGCGATAACGGTCAATTACGACGGCTTCAACAAAAGCCTGACCGAAATCGAGGACGACGCTTTCGTCGGCAGCAACGTGAACCTGATCGCGCCGGTTAAAATCGGCAAAGGCGCCTATGTGGTCGCAGGCTCCACGATTACGCATGCGGTTGAGGACGGAGATTTGGCCATCGCCCGCGAGCGGCAAACCAACAAGCCCGGCTACGCTGATAAGATCAAAGCGCGGATGCAGGCGAAAAAGAACAAAAAAGGATAGAAGGCAACAGGGAATTGGATGGAACTTCCTGAGATTGGGCACGCTACTGATTAGCGGTTAAACCTACTCTCAGGAGGTTTTTTTCATATGGCATTAACGTTAAAAGCGGACGCGCGCCAAGGCACGACCAAATCCGAAATCAAGCAGCTGCGCGCAAAAGGCAAAATTCCCGGCGTCGTCTACGGCAAAAAAACCGGGAATCTCGTCATCGCGATCGATCAAAAGGAGCTGCTTGCGCTGCTGCGCAAAAATCCGCACGCGATCATCGAGATGGAACTTCCGAACGGAGGCGGCAAACAGCCGGTCATGATGAACGAGCTGCAGAGAGATAAAGTGAACCGGGAGCTGCTGCATGTCGATTTTCATCAAATCAGCATGGATGAGCCGGTCAAAACGGTCGTGGCCCTCGATTTCGTCGGCGAAGCCGAAGGGGCCAAGGAAGGCGGCATCGTTCAGGTACAGCTGCACGAGCTGGAAATTCGCTGCCTGCCGCAGCACATCCCGGCCACCATCCCCGTCGACATTTCCGGGCTGGGCCTCGGGGACAACTTGCTGGTCAACCAGATCTCGGTTCCGGAGGAAATCGAGGTCAAATCGGACCCGAACGAGCTCATCGTAACCGTGCTGGCTCCTCAGAAAGAGACCGAAGCCGTCGAGGATCCGGCCGCTTCGCAAGAAACGAAAGCTTCCCAGGAGTCGATTGCCGAGGAAGCGAAGGAAGAACAGACCACGTAAGCACAACGCCAAAAGGGTGCCGCTCCGCTTGGGGAGGCGCCCTTTTCATTGCCGCCGTGCTGCGATGCTTGATTTCCTCGGGGATGAGGGGGCTATACTTTAATAGCCTGGACGTGAAATAAAATCGTGTAAAGTTCGGTTATAGAAGGTATTGTTGACTTTAATAAAATGTGTGGAGTACACTTCTACAAAGCCTATATCCTTGTGGGCGGTTTGATAGTATACTTGGACGGGGACGCTTGCGTCTACATGATCCTGAAAATGATGATCATGAGTTAGTTTTTGACCATTATCGTACATAAGCGTTGTCTCACCTGCATTTTTTAAATTTTTGCTGCTTCATAATAATATGACAATGCGTTCGGGAACTTCGTTCCGGCGGCAGGATATATTTTTTTGTAAATAATTTGTTTTATTGGAGGAAGGATGCAGCGTGAAATGTTTTATCGGGCTGGGCAATCCCGGCAAGCAGTATGAGCTGAACCGCCACAATATCGGGTTCATGGCAGTGGACCGGTTCGCGGCGAAATGGGGCATCGGCTCGTTTCAAAATAAGGGCAGGGCGCTGCTCGGAGAAGGCAATGTAAACGGAACGAAAGTGTATTTGCTCAAACCGATGACTTATATGAACCTGTCGGGCGAAGCGATGCGCGCTTTTCTCGATTTTTATAAGGCCGATCTCGATGACGTGACGATTATTTACGACGATATGGATACGGCTTTCGGCCAAATCCGTCTGCGTTATCAAGGAAGCGCCGGCGGGCATAACGGCATCAAATCGATTATCCAGCACGGGGGGACGCAGAGCTTCAACCGGATTCGGATCGGCGTATCCAGACCTGCGCCGGGTTACAATATCGCCGATTACGTGCTGTCCAACTTTTCCAAAGAGGAAATGCGCTCGATCGAGCAGGTGCTTGATCTTACGTGCGATGCGATGGAGTACAGTCTGGACAATTCGTTTGAGCGGACTATGGCGAAATTCAATAAATAGGGGCCGGAGCCGCGCAGGAAGCTGCAGCGGCGTTGGCTAATTTCTCCTGCAAATGGCCATACTAGGATATAAACGGAAGGCGGGCTGCGCAAAGATTGGGCCGCTTTCCGTGTAATAGGCCATTTGAAGGGGGCATACACTATGTCAATCAAGTATATTTGCAGGCATTGTCTCACCTTTGTCGGGGAAATCAATCAGGCTGCGATTACAGAGCAGCAACTGGGCTTCCATTTCTTGACCCCCGAAGAACGGAGAGATATAATATCGTATAACACGGATGGAGACGTTACCGTAAAGGTCGTCTGTGATTATTGCCGTGAAGCGCTTGAGGCTAACCCGGAGCTTTCGCTGCTGGCCAGCCCTCTGCAGTAGTCATGGTTGATGAAGGGAACAATAGCCTAGGCAAGCATGCCGAGGCTTCTTTTTGTGAGAGGAGTGTCATTGTTTGCAAGCTTTAGTTCAAGCTTTTTCTGCGGATGCCGATTTTCAAACGATTGTATCCGGCGTTCGCTCCGAGATGAAAGAGCAGCTCATTGCCGGTCTCACCGGCTCCTCTCGACAAGTGATGATCGCCGCACTTGCGCGCGAATTGCAGCGACCACTATTCATTATTACCCACAATATGTTTTCCGCACAGAAGATTTTCGAGGATTTGCTGGAATGCCTGTCGGAAGACGAAGTGCTGTTGTATCCGTCCCAGGAAATGATGGCGACCGAAGAAGCGGCGGCGAGCCCGGAAATGCTTGCGCAGCGGATCGATGCCCTGACCAAGCTTGCCGGAGGGTACCGCGGCGTGGTAGTCGCACCTTTTGCCGGAGTCAGAAGATTGCTGCCGGTCAAACAGGTGTTCGAGGATTCGCGCGTCACGATCAAGGTTGGAGATACGGTTCATTTGGATGAGCTGCTGGGCCGGCTGACGGCGCTGGGCTACGAACGGGTGGAGCGCGTAGAATCCAAGGGCGAAATGAGTGTCCGCGGGGGAATACTGGATTTGTATCCGCTCACATCCGATCATGCCATTCGGATTGAGCTTTTTGATGTCGATGTCGATTCGATTCGCACGTTTGATGTTAGCGACCAACGCTCGGTCGATAAATTAGAGGCGGCGACAATTCCGCCATGCCGGGAGATTCAAGCGGATGGAAAGCGATTACAATCTGCTGCCCAACATGCTTATGAGCTGCTGCAGGCGCAGTTGGAGAAAATGACCGATCGCGCGGCGAAGGATAAACTGCTGGAAGGCATCGGCCACGACATCGAACTGCTTCGCGAGGGACAGACGTTCCCCGGCATTTATAAATATATATCGCTTTTATATACGGAAAGACAGACCCTGATGGACTACATGCCCACAGATGCGGTGCTGATCATCGACGAGCCTGCCCGTCTGCTGGAGACGGCGAAGCAGTTGGAACGCGACGAGGCAGAATGGATGATGCACGCGCTGCAAGAGGGGAAGAGCTTGCCGGCTTTTGTGCTCTCCAAATCGTACGAATCGCTGCTTCACCGCAGGCCGTTCCCGACGCTGTACGTGTCGCTTTTCCTTAGACAAGTTGCAGGCGTTCAGCCGCAAAATATCGTGAATTTCGTCTGCCGGGTCATGCAAAACTTCCACGGGCAAATGAATCTCTTAAAATCGGAGATGGAGCGCTGGAAGAAGAACGGCAGCAAAGTCATCCTTCTGGCGAACGGGGAAGAGCGGTCGGAGCGGGTGAAGCGCGTGTTTCACGACTACCAGATCGAAGAGCCGCTGATTGTGGACGGCAACCTGCAGGCCGGCTTTGAGCTGCCTTCGATTCATTTGGTCGTTATCACGGAAGGCGAAATCTTCACGCAGAAGCAGCGCAAAGCGCGCAAAGTGGAGAAGAAGCTGGAGAACGCCGAGCGGATCAAAAGCTATCAGGAGCTGAAAATCGGCGATTATGTCGTTCACGTGAACCACGGCATCGGCAAATATGTCGGGATCGGCACGCTGGAAGTCGGCGGCATTCACAAAGACTACCTGCATATTATGTATGCTGGCGGCGACAAGCTCTCGGTGCCGATCGACCAGATCGATCTGATCCAGAAATACGTAGGCTCGGAAGAGAAAGAGCCGAAAGTTTATAAGCTTGGCGGCGCCGAATGGGCGCGGGTCAAGAGCAAGGTGCGGGCTTCGGTCAAGGACATTGCCGACGATCTGATCAAACTGTATGCCGATCGTCAGGCGACCTCGGGTTACGGGTTTAGCAAAGACAGCGCCTATCAAAATGAATTCGAAGCGATGTTCCCGTATGACGAAACGCGCGATCAACTGAGGGCGATTGAGGAAATCAAGGTGGACATGGAGAAAACGCGTCCGATGGACCGCCTGCTGTGCGGCGACGTAGGCTACGGCAAAACGGAGGTGGCCGTTCGCGCGGCGTTCAAGGCAGCCATCGACGGCAAGCAAGTGGCGGTGCTGGTGCCGACGACGATTTTGGCGCAGCAGCACTATGAAACGTTCCGCGAGCGGTTCTCGGGCTATCCGTTCAATGTGCAGGTGCTCAGCCGCTTCCGCTCCAAAAAGGAGCAGACGGAAGTGATGAAGGGCATCAAGAAAGGCACCGTCGACGTCGTGATCGGCACGCACCGGCTGCTGTCGCAGGACGTGCAGTTCAAGGATTTGGGGCTGCTGATCGTGGACGAGGAACAGCGGTTCGGCGTATCCCATAAGGAGAAGCTGAAGCGGCTGAAGACGAACGTGGACGTGCTGACGCTGACTGCGACGCCGATTCCGCGGACGCTGCACATGTCGATGCTCGGCGTGCGGGATTTGTCCGTCATCGAGACGCCGCCGGAGAACCGTTTTCCGGTTCAGACATACGTCGTCGAGTACAGCCCGGGCCTGGTCCGGGAAGCGATCGAGCGCGAGCTTGCCCGCGAAGGGCAAGTCTATTTCCTTTACAACCGTGTTCAAGGAATTACGCAAATGGCGGACCAAATCTCCATGATGGTGCCGGACGCGCGCGTGACGGTTGCCCACGGGCAGATGGGCGAGCAGGAGTTGGAAAAGACGATTCTCGATTTTCTCGACGGAGAATATGACGTGCTTGTCAGCACAAGCATTATCGAGACCGGCGTCGACATCCCGAACGTGAACACGCTGATCGTCCACGATGCGGATAAAATGGGGCTTTCCCAGCTGTACCAGCTGCGCGGACGCGTCGGACGCTCCAACCGGATCGCCTACGCCTATTTTACGTATCAGCGCGATAAAGTGCTGACCGAAGTGGCGGAAAAACGTCTGCAAGCGATTAAAGAGTTTACAGAACTGGGATCAGGCTTTAAAATTGCCATGAGGGATTTGGCCATCCGGGGCGCCGGAAATTTGTTGGGCGCGGAACAGCATGGCTTTATTGCTTCTGTGGGCTTTGACTTGTACTCGCAAATGCTCGCGGAGGAAATCGCCAAGCGCAAACAGGAAATCGAAGGCGAGGAAGCTGCGCCGGGACCCGAATGGAATACGCAAATTGACATCCAATTGGACGCTTACCTGCCGTCCGACTACATCTACGACAGCATGCAAAAAATCGAAATCTACAAAAAAGTGGCTGCCATTCGCACACTGGAAGAAGCCGCGGATCTGCACGACGAGCTCGTCGATCGATTCGGGGATCTCCCGCAGGCCGTGTTCAACTTGTTGTCAGTGGCTCGTTTGAAAGCATACGGTTCGGAGTACCGGATTGAAACGATCAGCCAAAAAGGGGATGATTACCAGATCAAGGTGCATACCGACCAGAACGACAAACTTGACGGGCAGAAGCTGTTCTCCCTGTCTAATCGCTTTGAAGGCCGCATCAAGCTTGTAGCGGGGCCGCAAATTCATATCCTTGTCCGCTGCAAGGGGCTTACGCCGGAAGCTTCCATCGAATTGGTGGAAAAATTTCTGGTACAATACAAGGAGGTTTTGAAAACGAAGGGAGAATTGCAAGATGTTGCCAAATAATACCGGTAAATCAATGTTCTATTCGAAAAAATGGATCCTAACTATGGTGGCGCTGCTGCTCGCAATTTCCGTTCTCAGCGCATGCGGCCAGAAGAAGGCGGAGGGCGGCGCAACCGCTTCTCCGGCCGCTACGGCTGCTGCCGCAACTAATCCGGCGGACGTTATCGCGACCTACAAAGACGGGGGTAAAATTACCCGCAGCGAATTTGACTCTTTTATCAACGTGAACAAAATGTTCAGCCCGCAGCTTGCGCAATATATGAGCGATCCTGCCTTCCAGCAGGACATGCTCAATCGATTGGTGACATTCCGCGTGCTGTCTGCGCGTGCCGATGACAAAACGAAGGAAACCGCCGATAAGCAGGTTGCCGAGCAAATGAAGTCCTTCCAGGACTATTTCGGCAAAATGGAAGGCGGCGTGGACAAACAGCTCAAAGACAACAATGTCGAGCTGAAGGATATCGAATCGTTGATGAAAATGAGCTTTTATACGATGGGCAGCATGGAAAGCAAAGTGACCGATCAGCAAGTTCAGGATTCGTACAATCAACAAGCGGCTCAGCATGCTTTTGACGTTGTGACGGTAAGCCACATTCTGATCAGCTTGAAAGATTCCGCAACGCAAAAAGACATTCGCACCAAGGATGAGGCTTTGGCAAAAGCCAAAGAAGTGAAGGACAAGCTCGATAAAGGCGGCGATTTTGCCGTGCTGGCCAAAGAATATTCCGATGATCCGGGTTCCAAGGACAAAGGAGGCACCTATAAAGATGCGGACCCGAACCAATGGGTTCCGCAATTTAAGGAAGCGGCTCTCACGCTGCCGATCAACAAAATCAGCGACCCGGTTGAATCCGACTACGGGTATCATGTCATGAAAGTGGAATCCAGAACGACCAAACCGCTAGATGATACGATGAAAACGCAAATCAAATCGCAATTGGCGGAAAGTTTGCTTTCGGACTTCGCGGGAAAAGAAGTTCCGGGCATGATTGAAACGAACAATCTGCCGAAGCCGACAGCCGCTCCGGCAGCAACTCCCGCAGCAAGCCCGTCTGCAGCGGCCAGCCCTGCGGCAAGCGCAGCGCCTGCAAAATAATGTGTTCGAATGACCGCCGTCATGTAGGAAACACGGTGCGCACCGTGTGACAGAATTACCAGGATGTCCCTTTTGGGGCATCCTGTTTGTTTTTGACATAAATGGACAAGATAACGTCAGCAGCATGCCAAACTACTTAATGAAAGTCGCTTTCAAGCGTACTGGAAGTTAGTTGGTGAAGCGTCTGCATAAAAAATAGGCCGGGAAGAATACTATGGGTAGAATTCGAATTCCCTCCAATCCAGAATAAAAAGTTGTTATGCTCCAGTCGTATCCAATTCTTCAGAGGAAAGTGAGGCATCTAGAGGTATGAAGGCAACTGGAATTGTCCGTCGGATAGATGATTTAGGGAGAGTTGTCATTCCCAAGGAGATACGGCGCACACTTCGCATCCGCGAGGGAGACCCGTTGGAAATTTTCGTGGACCGGGACGGCGAAGTCATTCTCAAGAAATACTCGCCGATCGGCGAGTTGGGCGATTTTGCCAAAGAATATGCGGAGTCCTTGTTTGAAAGCACGAACCATGTGACTATGATTTCGGACCGGGATTCGGTCATCGCGGTGGCCGGGGGCTCCAAGAAAGACTATTTGGACAAATCGGTCGGTTCTGTCGTGGAAACTTGTATGGAGAACCGTAAAGCAGTGCTGGAAAGCAGCAGCGGGCAGTACGAGATTATCAAAGACGCCAGCGACACTTATTCTTCTTTTGTGATTGCGCCTATCGTGGCGGGCGGCGATCCGATCGGCTCGGTCATTCTGATCAATAAGGACGAAGGCGTCAAGATGGGTCAATTGGAAGTCAAAATGGTGGAAACCGCAGCAGGCTTCCTGGCGAAGCAAATGGAGCAGTAAGCAAGGCGTCTGTCCGATGAACAAGCAACTTCATCGGACAGACTCCGGGAATCGGTACAACAACAGAATATTCGGAGTACGCAGCTTCCTTGTCGAGAAAAATTTTCATCGGAGAGGAAGCTTTTTTTGTCGGAAGAGGAGGATTTCGTTATAATATTTCTTAAACGGCATTTCGTTAGAATGCAAGCAATGGGGGATTCATTGTGGAGGACACTCAAGCGGATCGGAGCGCCCGTACGGGGGAAGATCTGCGCCGGGCCCAATCGGGATCAGGACTGCTGCGGGGGGCTGCCGTGCTGGGAGCCGCTGCCGTATTGTCCAAGCTTTTGGGCACCTTGCAAAAGATTCCTCTGCAAAACTTGGCCGGGGATACGGCTTTTGGCATTTATAATGCGGTTTATCCGCTGTATATTCTTATTTTGTTTGCGGCGACGGCCGGGTTTCCGGTGGCTGTGTCCAAATTTGTCGCCGAGCGTGCCGCCGCAGGAGATCCGCAGGGGGCCCGGCGAATCGTTTATGTTTCTTCGCTGCTGTTGATGGGAACGGGCGCGCTACTATTTGTGCTGTTGTACATAGGCGCCGGACAGATCGCCGCCTGGATCGGCATCAGCCAGACGGAGCGGGCTATTCGCAGCGTATCCTTCGCACTGCTGCTGTCGCCGGTGATGGCTGTGCTGAGGGGATATTTTCAGGGGCATCACGACATGGTGCCGACAGCGGTCTCGCAGGTCATGGAGCAGCTTATTCGGGTAATAACGATGGTGGCGCTGCTGCTCTATTTTGTCGCCTTGTCGGCTAACGAGGAGTGGATCGCCGCCGGGGCGACGTTCGGTTCGGTTACAGGAGCGGGTGCAGGCTTGCTCGTCATGCTCATATACTGGCGCAAAGACCGGAATGCCCGATCCAAGCATCCCGCGCCGGAACGGGCGGTGGCTGGGGAAAATCTGAGCAATGCACAGTGGGCATGGCGCATTGCGGCTTACGCCATTCCGGTCTGCCTGGGAGCGATCGTCGTGCCGATTCTGAATCTGGTCGATACGTTCACGATGCCCCGTTTGCTGGATGCGTCGCTGATGAACGAAGCCGAGGCGATGCGGCAGTTCGGTTTGTACAACCGAGGCTTGCCCCTCGTCCAGCTAGTCGTCATGGTCGCCTCGTCGATGTCGGCGGCGCTTGTCCCAGCGATTGCCGAAGCGAACATGAAGGGGCAAGCAGGACTTATCCGCTCACGGGCTGAGATGGCGGTCAAGCTTGCCTGGCTGATCGGCCTTGGCGCCTCCTTCGGGCTCGCCTTTGCGGCGGTGCCGATCAACGTCATGCTGTACGCGAGCAGCGACGCCAGCTGGACGATGGCCGTGCTCGCTTTCACGGCCCTGTTCAGCACGCTGAACGCGGTCACCGCCAGCGTGCTCCAGGGCGCCGGCGCGATCCGCACGCCGGCGAAAGCCCTGCTCATTGCCGCCGCGCTCAAGGCGCTCGGCAATGTGTGGCTCATGCCCCGCTGGGGCATCGAAGGCGCCGCGATTAGCGCGGTCGTCGCCTATGCCGCTGCCGCGGGGCTGAATCTGGTGCAGCTGGCACGCTGCACCGGGGCGCGCTTTCCGCTGCGGCAGTACGCCGCAAGGCCCACGCTGGCCGTGGGCCTGATGGGCGTCTGCCTCGCAGCGCTGCAGTTGTTGGCGCGGCCGGCGCTCGCGGCCGCGCATGTGCCGGAGCGATGGGGCTGGAGCGCCATCGCTCTGGTGAGCGTAGCCGGCGGCGCAGCCGTCTACGCGCTTGCGCTGCTGCGCAGCGGCAGCATCAGCCGCGAGGAGCTGCGGCTGATGCCGGAGCTGGACCGGAAGCTTGCTCCGGTCCTGGCGAAGCTGCTCCCGCCGCCGCGCCCCGGCGGGGACAAGCCATGAGCGCCCCGCAGCGCGCGAGCTCGCGTGGGGCTGGCTTGCCCAGCCCTCGGGCGACGTCGCGGAGAAAGCGCGCGTGCACGAGGCGTCTCGGCACGCCCGATCGTGAGCGCTCCGCAGCGCGCGTGCACGAGGCGTCTCGGTGCCCCGGCTGGGGGAAAAACCTGCGAAGTGCAGGCTTTTTCTGCGAAAATGGTTCATTTTGGCGAAAAGCCTGCAAATGTGCAGGAATTTTCTATCAAAATGGGGCTGAGCCCCTTGTACTCGATGAAAAGCCTGCACATTTGCAGGAATTTTTCGCAGTCGGCGTATCAACGAGCAAAAACCTGTACTTTTGCAGGTTTTTCTGCGCGACTAAGAGGCAAATGGCGGCTATGGGTCTGGTGTGCGGGTTTTTGGGTAGCTTGGATTTTGCAGGTGTTTTCTGGCATTTCCGGTCATTCTCCGGGCTCTCAAGCTTTCGCTGGCTTGCTCCAGATTCGTCCGGATATTCCCGGCATTCAGCGGCTAACCCAGCATAAACAGTCATCACTAGCATTCAGCGACTTACCCAGCATACACAGTCATCGCGAGCCTTCTGCGGTTAACCCAGCATTTACAGTCATTGCAGCATTCTGTGGCATACCCAGCATACACAGTCATCGCGAGCCTTCTGCGGTTAACCCAGCATTTACAGTCATTGCAGCATTCTGTGGCATACCCAGCATTCTCAGTTTCGCGAGCCTTCTGCGACTTACCCAGCACTCTCAGGCATCGCCGGCATTCCCCGCGCTGCTAGTGATACGTCCGTTCTAGCAGATGGTTTTTTCACCCATCTCATTTTCCCGGGTTTCTGCGGGCGACGATGCGGGATACAGGCGGTATCTGGTGGGCCGTAGTCCAACGTAGCTGAATCCATAGGAGGCGGTGCGCTGCATGACAGCTGCCGCCCCCACGCGACAACGTTCTTTTTTGCACTGGGCGAAGGGCAACTGCCTTATTCAGCCCATGTTTATACCCAATAGGAGGTGTCATGTACACATGACTCATACATATGCGCCTATCACGGTTGTCGGTCTGGGAACCGGCGACGAGGACCAGCTCACGCTGGGCGTCTGGAAGAAGCTTCAAGCGGCGTCCCGGGAGCAGGCCGTCGTGTATTTGCGGACCGCGGATCATCCGATGGTCGCCATGCTGGATGCGAATCGGATACCTTACCGTACGTTCGATGACAACTACACCGCGCACGCTTCGTTCGAGCAGGTGTATGAATCGATTGCAGACCAATTGATCGCGGCGGCCAAAGAGCAGACCGCGGAGGTGATCTATGCTGTGCCTGGTCATCCGATGGTGGCGGAATATACGGTGCAGCTGCTTAAGGAGCGCTGCCCGCAGGAGCGGATTACGCTTTCTTTGTTGGGCGGCGAAAGTTTTCTGGACCAGGCTTTCCTGCGGTTTGGCTTCGATCCGATCGAAGGCTTTCAACTGTTGGATGCGACGAGCCTGAACCGCTATAGTTTGAATCCGCGTTTGCATACGGTGATCGGGCAGGTGTACGATACTTTGACGGCATCGGATGTCAAATTAAGTCTTATGGAGGCGTACCCGGATGATTACCGCGTCGTGGTCGGCCATTCTCTCGGCGTTGCCGGAGCTGAGCGGATCGAGGAAGTGGAGCTTCACGAGCTGGATCATCTCAAAGGCTACGGCAACCTGTCTCTGGTGTGGGTGCCGCGCAGCGAGGAAGATAGGATCTACTACCGTTCCTTCGGTCGTTTGCATGAAATCGTGCAAATTTTGCGCAGCCCGGAAGGCTGTCCGTGGGATCGGGAGCAGACTCATGCCAGCCTCCGCAAAAATCTCATCGAAGAGGCTTACGAAGTGCTGGAGACGATCGATGAGGACGATCCCGAACATATGTGCGAAGAGCTGGGAGATCTGCTGCTGCAGGTGATGCTGCACGCCCAGATGGAGGAAGAGGTCGGGACGTTTACCGTCTACGATGTTATCGCGGGGCTGAACGAGAAGTTGATTCGCCGCCATCCGCATGTTTTTGGCGAGAATAAGGCGGAAGACGCGGACGAGGCTCTTGTGAACTGGAATGCGATCAAGGCGGAGGAAAAGCGGAAAAAAGGCATCGACATCGCGAAGCAATCCGTTCTGGACGGCGTTCCGCGCGATTTGCCGGGGCTGATGAAAGCTTGGAAGCTGCAGAAAAAAGCGGCTGCCGTCGGCTTCGATTGGACGGAAATCGATGAAGTGCTGGGCAAAGTCGAGGAGGAACTCGGCGAGCTGCGGGAAGCGATGGCAAGCGAAGGGGACGACGCCGGGCAGGAGAGGCTGGGAGAGCTTGGGGACCTGCTTTTTGCTATCGTCAACCTTGCGAGATTTCTCAAAATTGACCCGGAAGAGGCCATTGGCCGGACAAACCGTAAATTTGTGCAAAGATTTTCATATATTGAAGAGCAGTTACGTTTAAGAGGACTTTCTTTTGACCAGACTGAGTTATCAGAGATGGAATTTTACTGGCAGGAAGCAAAAAAAATTGCAAACCTGGATCATTGACAGAAGGATTTTAGCGAAAAAAGCAGAATACATAGTTTGGTGTCAAGGTTGAAATGGAATGTAACCGAAATGGTACATAGAAGACTCGCTCTTCAAACATTTTAGGAGGTAAAGAAAACCCATGAACAAAACAGATCTGATCAACAACATCTCAGAAAAAAGCGGACTAACGAAGAAAGACGTAGAAGCTGTACTGAACGGATTTTTAGGTGAGGTTACAGACGCGCTTTCATCCGGAGATAAAGTACAACTGATCGGTTTCGGAACTTTCGAAACTCGCAAACGTTCCGGCCGCACGGGCCGCAACCCGCAAACAGGCAGCCCGATCGTGATCGCAGAGTCCAAAGTTCCAGCTTTCAAAGCCGGCAACAAGCTTAAAGACGCTGTAAAATAATGCGGCTCGATAAGTTTCTCAAAGTATCCCGTCTGATCAAACGCCGCACTGTGGCCAAGGATGTATCCGACCAAGGACGCGTCTGGATCAACGGAAGAGACGCCAAACCGAGCACCGCCGTGAAAGTCGGGGACGAGCTGGCTATCCAATTCGGACAAAAGAAAGTGACGGTTCGAGTGGAGGCCCTCACGGAGTCGACCCGCAAGGAAGACGCCGCCCAAATGTACACGCTGCTCAAAGAAGAAGCATATCAACCTGAATAAGAGCCTTGAAGAGACTAAGAGATTAGTCTCTTTTTTGTTGCTTTCCTGTTCTAAATTCGGACATCCCTCCATAAGGTAGTGATAGATGAAGGAGGGGTACAGGCCATGATGGAACCCGTGAAAAACAAACGGCAGGAAATCAAAATGCTGAATCGCAAGCTCTTGGAGATCTCCGGAGTTTTAAACGTAGAAAGCTTTGATAGTGAAGAGTTTCTCCTCGAAACGGAAATGGGCTTTTTGATGATCAAGGGCCAGAATCTGCATATCAAAAATTTGAGCTTGGAACAAGGATTAGTCGCCATTGAAGGGGTAGTCAACGAACTTTCGTACGTGGACGGAAACTCCCAGGAGAAATCCAAGGGATTTTTAGGTAAGCTGTTCAAGTGACGCTAAACGTCCAGTTTTATACGCTGGCGATGATGTTCCTCAGCGGGCTTGCCCTAGGTACGATCTACGATGTGCTGCACGTGCTTTCGGGCAAGCTGCGGCTGCCGCGGTGGACCATCCCGATCATTGACGTCTTGTATTGGATTGTGGCGACAATCCTCGTATTTCGAACGCTAGTACATAGTAACGAAGGGCAAATTCGCTTTTTTGTGTTTCTTGGTCTCGGCATCGGGGTATGTTTTTATTTTGCTTTCCTCAGCATCTGGATCGTACGGCTAACGGGGTTGATCGTTCGGATTGTAGTCGCGGTGTACCGTTTTATCCGAAAAACGGTCGAAATTCTCATTATTAAACCGATTATAGGCTTATATCGGCTTGTCGTGATTATTTTAGGAATTTTGGTGACTGTAGCTATTTTCCTGTATAAAATTGTGCTACAATTACTCTATCCTATGTGGAGACTGTTCCTCTGGATGACTCGGCCTGTGCGTAAATTTATGGTGCTTCCCGGTTGGCTCAAGAAGTTTGGGAGCAAGGTGGCGGCTTTATACCGCAGGTTATTCTCGAAGTAGGAGGCATTCCCATTCATGCAAGCTCAAGCAGCCGTATCAACGAATAAGCGCAGCAGCAAAGGTTCTAAACGGAGACTTCGCTTTCTCATGGTCCTTGTATTGTGCTTCATGAGCTGGGCGGGTGTCACGATTTTCGATCAGATCGCCAAGCTCTCTGCCAAGAGTTCAACGGTTCAGGATATGAAGCAGCAACTTGCCGATGCCAGGAAGCTGAATGAGGACACGAAGAAGGAAATATCCCGACTTCACGATGACGAATACTTGGAGCAGATTATTCGGAGAGATTTTCATTATATTAAAAGCGGAGAGACGCCTTTGAGCGTTTCGAAGTCGCGTTAGTATCGTCTGAAAAAGTGAGTCAATTGCCTTGTTGACCGAGATTTGCGCATCGGTTATAATCGGCGTAGCCAGTGTTTTCAACATTTTAAGGGAGGAACATTTTACTTTATGGCAATTGAAGTGGGCACCAAGTTAGAGGGAAGAGTGACAGGGATTACTCACTTTGGAGCATTCGTCGAGCTTGCTGAAGGAGTTACCGGTCTTGTTCACATCTCAGAGATTGCAGACAATTATGTGAAAGACGTTAATGACCATTTAAAGCTGGATGACAAGGTCACGGTCAAAGTGATTAACGTGGACAAGGATGGAAAGATCGGATTGTCGATCAAGCAGACGATTGATAAGCCTGTTGAGGAAAGACCGGCTCGCCCTGAACGACAAGGTGGCGGCAGCTATCAAGGACGTCCCGGCGGAGATCGCGGAGGCTTTCAAGGCAATCGTCCGGGTGGCGGCGAACGCAGTGGCCCTCCAGGCGGTGGAGGATTCAATCGCGGCGGAGACCGTGGAGGTCGAGGCTTCAATAAGCAGCAGGGCGGCAGTCGGCCGTTTTCGTTCGAAGATAAAGTGTCCCGTTTCCTAAAAGACAGTGAAGAGCGGATTTCGTCTCTGAAGAAGAACACCGAGTCCAAACGTGGTGGAAGAGGCGGAAGAAGAGATTAATATAGCATGAACCAAAACCACATTCGCTACGGCGGGTGTGGTTTTTTTGCGTGGAATGTGGTCCGACCGACCGCCGTCTGCGGTGAAACACCGCGCGTTGGGAGCTGTGCGCGGTGCGAAAGCATGGGCAGAAAAACCTACAGATTTCAGGCGCCCAGAAACCCATACGCCAGAGCTGGTCACACAAATCTATCTGGGAGCTGCGCGCGGTGCGAAAGCATGAGTAGAGAACCCCACAGATTTCAGGCGCCCAGAAACCCACATGCCAGAGCCGATTGCACAAATCTGCCTAATGCGCGAAGAAAGCCTGCAAAAGTACAGTTTTTGCGCGATGGATACGCTGACTACGAAAAATTCCTGCAAATGTGCAGGCTTTTCGCCGCGGATCTAGGTTCAGATTCATTTTCGCGGAAAATTCCTGCACAATCGCAGGCTTTTCGCCAAAACGAACCACTTTTGCGAAAAAAACCTGCACTTTTGCAGGTTTTCTTCGCGTTCCCAAGTAGAGATGGACCAACTCTTAAGGCTCGAGTTTTTCGGCAATCTCACCCTCGCGGCTTTTCCGGCTGCCTAGCCGCTGCTTCGCGGGCGGGTGGTTTGCCGTCGTGGAAGCGGCTCGGGCGCGCCATTTTTGGTACCGGCAAACGACCATACCGCATATCATCACCAAATTACCGCTCATCCAGGGGCACATATTAGTGGTATACCGTTGCACCTAATACAGTGCCGGGTCTAATAGTACAGCGCCGGGTCCAATTGGGGTTGATCGTTCGATAGTTTCCAGAGTTTGGATCTGACATGATGGAGTTCGGGTTTTCTAGCAAGCGTTCCCGCGCCGGGGTGAGCCTGCAGTCGACATCAATTTACGGAAATCCTCCGCATACGCAAGGATAAAGTTCGGGCGAAAAAGACTTTTCGCGGAGCCAAGAACCCGAAAAAGCAAGGCTGGGCTTGGGCTGAGGGCTGGCGACAAAGCTGACGGGGCTTGTCGGAAATTTCTTTTACTCTACCAACTCATTCTGACAAACTTTCTGCTAGATTGTCTCTATACTAGAGAAACAATAAGAGCGAATGGAAGGTGTTAAGAACATGCAGAGAAGAAACGTTATCACATCAATCGGCGGACATTGGTCGGGATTTTGGCATAAGGCGAAAACAGGAACTCGCAGTGCTGCACTTGAGAATCGGTTCGTACAAGCATTTGTTGCCAAGAAATGGGCGCTGCTGCTCATAGTGATGGGTTTCCTGCTCGGAAGAGCGATGATTCTGGAACAACTGTCGCCATTTGGTCTTGCGTTTTTTGCCGTCATTTATTTCACAAGAAGAGATTTGCTGCATTGGGTGGGAGTTGCCGTCTTTGCAGGCAGTCTGCTCTCGCTGAGCCCTCATTCGGGCTACATTGTCACCGAGATGCTGGTCTTTTTACTCATACAAAAAGCTTGCGAAAAATACGAGCGAACGGATATTTCGCTGGCCCCGCTGCAGGTGTTCGCCTCCACGTTTCTCGTGCAACTGTTCGCCGCTATGGTTGTTTCCAATCTGACGTGGTACTCGGTCGCCATGATTGCCGTAGAATCGGTGCTCAGTCTGGTGCTGACGCTGATCTTCATTCAGGCGATACCGGTTTTCACGCTAACCCGCAAAAATTATCATTTAAAACACGAAGAAATCATCTGTCTGATCATTTTGCTCGCTTCCGTCATGACGGGAACGGTCAGTTGGTTCATCGGCCCCGTTACTTTAGAGCACGTGCTGTCCCGTTACTTGATTCTCCTGTTCGCGCTGGTGGGCGGGGCGCCGTTCGGAGCTTCCGTCGGTGTCATTACCGGGCTGATTCTCAGTCTGGCCAACAGCAGCGCCATCTACCAGATGAGCCTGCTTGCTTTCTCCGGTATGCTGGCCGGCCTGCTCAAGGAGGGCAACCGTCTGGCTGTGGCTTTCGGGATGCTGCTGGGTTCCTCCATTTTATCGATCTATTTGGGAACGAATCGGGATATGATCAATTCCACGTGGGAATCGCTGGCGGCAGTTGCGCTCTTTTTGCTGACTCCGCGCGGCTTTATCCAGATACTCGCCAAATACGTGCCCGGCACGCAGGAAAATTTGAAATCCCAGCAGGACTACGCCAGGCGGGTGCGGGATATTACGGCCGGGCGCGTGCAGCAATTTTCGGAAGTATTTCGGCAGCTGTCCCGCAGTTTCAAGCTGATTACTACGGAAAACGCCGAGGTTCGCAAGGAGGAGGACGTGGGGCATTTTATGAATGCCGTGGCGCAAAAGACCTGCGAAACTTGCTGGAAAAAAAGCCAGTGCTGGGATCAGAAATTTTATCAGACGTACACCTATATGACCGATATGATGTCAAGTATTGAGGCGAAGGGGGATATGACGAAGAAGCATATTTTGCCCGAGTGGAAAAAAATGTGTATTCGCACGGATCAGGTGCTGGAAGTGATGAAGCAGCAATACGGCCTCTATAAAAACGATTTGCACTGGAAAAAGCAAATACTCGACAGCCGCCAGCTGGTTGCGGATCAGCTTTCAGGTGTTTCCCAGGTAATGGAGGACTTGGCCAAAGAAATCAAACGCGAAGGACAGGAGCTGTTCCTTCAGGAGGAGCAAATCCGCAATGCGCTCGAAGAGCTCGGCTTGTCCATTCACAGCATCGACATTATCAGCCTGGACGAAGGGAATGTCGACATCGAAATCATCCATCAATATACGAAAGGATTTGATGAATGCCGCAAAATCATCGCGCCGCTGCTCAGCGAAATTCTCGGCGAGAACGTCGCCGTGAAGAGCGAGCAAATGCATGAGCGCGGCGAAGGCTACAGCACAGTCGTATTCGGCTCCGCCAAGGAATACGAGGTCGAAACCGGCGTCGCCGGCGCAGCCAAGGGCGGCGACCTGCTTTCGGGCGACAGCTTCAGCACGGTGGAGCTGGGCAACGGCAAGTTCGCCGTGGCGCTGAGCGATGGCATGGGCAACGGCGAGCGCGCCAGGGCGGAGAGCCAGGCGGCGCTGACGATACTGCAGCAGCTGCTGCAGTCGGGCATGGACGAGAAGCTCGCGATCAAGTCGCTGAACTCGGTGCTGATGCTGCGTTCCTCCGACGAGATGTACGCGACCGTCGACATGGCTTTGGTCGATATGTACAACGCGAATACGACGTTTGTGAAGACCGGGTCGACGCCGAGCTTTATTAAGCGCGGCAGTGAAGTGATGATGATCTCGGCGAGCAACTTGCCGGTTGGCATCGTGCAGGACATCGAGGTGGATCTCGTGACCATTCCGCTGCAATCCGGCGACATCCTGATCATGATGACCGACGGGATATACGACGCCCCGGGCCATGCCGTCAACAAAGAGATGTGGATGAAGCGCATGGTCCAGGAGATCGATACGAATGTGCCGCAGGATTTTGCGGATTGTTTGCTGGAGCGGATTTTCCGCCATCATCACGGCGATATTCAGGATGATATGACTGTAGTCGTGGCGCGGGTAGAGAAGCACCAGCCGGAATGGGCGACTTTCCGCTGGCCGGGTTTTACGCGCCTGGAACGCCCGAAGACGGTGAGCTGATAGCGAAAGGAGGAGCCACATATCATATAAAAACAACACAGGCTGGTCCGGGTTACCGGTCCCTATTCGCAGGGGCCGACCGGGGCCGGCTTTTTGCTGCATCAGCCGATCATCGGATCGTTGTAAAATACCGCTATAATCTCCCGTTTCTATGATTAGACTCTCTCATTCGTGGCAAAACTAGAAGTAAAGGCTGCTAGAAGTCTGTCCGAAATGACTGCTTATTTGCCGCTCATGCCGCATAAAATCCGTCATTTCGCATACACATACGTTCTGCTGCATTCCTTGGACAGACAGCTGGAAAGCGAACTTTTCTTTTGCCCGGGAGGCTGGTGATCATGATGAAACAAATTTTGCTTATTACGGACGGATGCTCGAATGTGGGAGTCAGTCCCGTTGTAGCGGCTGCGGAAGCGCATGCCGAAGGAGTTACGGTCAATGTGATCGGCGTCGTCGATCAAGGGGAGCTGGGCATGCTGGGCTCGGAGGAGATCAGAGAGATTGCCTTGGCAGGAGGCGGTATGAGCCGTATCGTGAACTCGCAGCAGTTGTCCCAAACCGTCCAGATGATGACGAGAAAAACGGTCACCCAATCGATTCAGCAAGCCGTCGGCAAAGAATTGCAGCATATTCTCGGTCATGACCAGTTGGAACAACTCCCGCCGCCGAAGCGCGCCGAAGTCGTGCAAGTGATCGACGAAATGAGCGAAACGTCCTCTCTGCAGGTCGCTCTGCTGATCGACGCAAGCGCGAGCATGAAGCCTAAGCTGGCCGCCGTCCGCGAGGCGATCCGCGACCTGCTGCTCAGTCTCAGAGCCCGCTCAGGTAAAAGCGAGCTTGCAGTTTTCCACTTTCCGGCAACGAAAAATCGCGGCGAAGAATGGGAAATGGATCTGGGCTGGACGAATGAACTTGCAAATCTGGACAAGATGTTCTATAAAATAAACATGAAGGGTACGACTCCGACAGGTCCCGCATTGCTGCAAACGCTGCAGTTTATAACGGGGAAACCTTGTCCACAACAGGCCGAGGATGGGATGTTGAGTGACTACGTGGTATGAGGACGCGTTTCGTCCGGGAACACAAATCCATGGTAAATGGAATGGCCGTGTCTACCATGTAGAACGTTTATTAGGCGCCGGCTCCAATGGCATTGTAGCTCTTGTCCGCAGGGGCGGGGCGAAATATGCGCTTAAAGCCGGGTACGAAACGGTCGATCATCAATCGGAGATCAATTCGCTGCATGCCTTGTCGCTTACGGAAACGTCGTTTAAAAATTTTTTGGTCGATGTCGACGATATGATCGTTCAGGGAAAAAAAATCCCCTTCAGCGTTATGCGTTATATCGAGGGCATGACGATGTCGGACTTTTTACATAAGTATGGGCAGGATTGGATTTATGTGATCGGCACCAAACTGCTTAAGAAGCTGACCGAACTGCACAAAAGCGGCTATGTGTTCGGCGATCTGAAGATGGAGAATATGATCGTCTCCGGTTACGGCGATGTCGACCTGATCGATTTCGGCGGAGTGACGCCCAAAGGCAGAGCGATCAAACAGATGACCGAAGTATACGACCGGGGCTTCTGGATGGCGGGCGAGCGGAGTGCGGAAGAGAGCTACGATTTATTTTCATTTGCAATTCTTCTATTAAAAGCATTGGACCGCAAAAATCGTTTTGCCGCCTTTCCGCAAACCATTCCGCAGAACCGCGACCTGGAACAGCTGTATGTCATCATTCGCGAGAATCCGGCTGCGGTCCACATCGCCCCTTTTTTGTATAAAGCGCTCGGCGGTCAAATGAACACTTCTCAAGAAGCCTACAGATATTGGACCAGCTTGATCGCAAGCAGGAAACTGGCTCCCAAATCGATGAAACTGCCGTGGCTGAAAATATGCTTCGCGGCTTCCTTATTTATTTTTGGAGCGACCCTTTATATATATTGGTAGGAACTGGATGGGGCAAAAGGAAGGAACGGCGAATGGACACACATCTTGTAGCCAAAGTGGAACAAAATATTAACGATAAGCATCTGATCGGCCAGGGAAATGGGGTTGTCGTTGCGGTTTCAGGCGGACCTGATTCCGTGGCGCTGCTGCATGTCCTTTTTGCGCTTTCGGGTACCTACGGCTGGAAGCTGATCGTCGCGCATGTGAACCACCGCTTTCGGGGAGCCGAATCCGACGAAGAGGCGGACTACGTCGCCGAATTGGCTGCAGCCTTAAGCCTCCCGTGCGAAATCGGCAGCATTGACGTGCCGGCCTACATCGAGGAGAGCATGCTCAATGCCCAAGCCGCGGCGCGCGAGAAGCGTTACGAATTTTTGCATGCCGTGGCCGAAAAATACGGGGCGCAGCAGATCGCGCTGGCCCACCATGCGGACGATCAGGCGGAGACGATCATGATGCGCCTGCTGCGCGGCACGGGCCCGTCGGGGCTTGCCGGAATGCCGGAACGCCGGCGCGAAAAAAAAGTGGAACTGATTCGTCCTTGCTTACGTATATACAAATCAGAACTTGTGCAGTATTGTTTGCAGCGTGGGCTTGCATACTGCCAGGACAGCAGCAACGATTCGCGCAAATATTTTCGCAATCAGGTACGGCTTGATGTGCTGCCGATGCTGGGACAATACAACGAGCAGCTCCCCGAAGCATTGAACCGTCTGGCGGAAATGATGCAGGCCGAAGACGACTATTTGGAAGCAGAGGCCGCTGAGGCTTTGAGGCGGACCGTAACCTTGCAGCCGAGCTCCTGCCGGTTCGCCAAGCCGGATTTTGTCCAGCTGCACATTGCTTTACAAAGGCGTTTGATTAAACTAATATTAAACTATCTTTCTTCATGGACGGAAAGGCACGATTTCTCAAGAATGGAAGCGATTCGCCAAGCCATTCTGCAGGATCGTTCGCCCTGCACGGTTATGGCCGTTCATGAACAGCTTTATTTTGTGAAGGAATATGATACCGTCCGATTTCAGCGCGAGGCTCCGGCCTCTGCAGCTTTTGCGTACGAACTGCCCCTGGAAGCTTCGGAAGCCGGCGAACTGCCGCTGCCTGAAGCCGGAGCGAGGCTCAGCTATCAAGTGAAAACCGCTGATTTTCAAGGCGGGGCGCATTCGCCCGTCATGGAGGCGTGGTTCGATCTCGATCGGGTCGAGCTGCCGCTTGTTCTAAGAAGCAGAAAGTCAGGGGATCGCATTGAACCTCATGGTTTAAACGGGTCCAAAAAGGTAAAAGATATGTTCATTGATGCGAAAATGCCGCCTAGTCGGCGCGACGCCATCCCTTTGCTTGTCGATGCATCCGGCCAGGTACTGTGGATTGCAGGCTTTCGAAGGTCGGGGCATGCTTTGATCCGGGAGGACACAGTGCGCGCGCTTCATATGAAGCTGATGCTGAATTAGCAGAGTAAATTTCGTTCGTCCAGAATGTAAATTTATAAGGTTTCATAATATAAACTAGGAGGTTCATCCTTGTACAGCGACATTCAGGAAATTCTTTACAGCGAAGAACAAATTCAAGACAAGATCAAGGAATTGGGGGAGCGGATCTCCAGCGATTACGAAGGCAGAAATCCTCTCGTAATTTGCGTTCTCAAGGGCGCCTTTATTTTCATGGCGGATCTTGTGAAGCGCATCACCGTGCCTCTTGAGCTCGACTTCATGGCCGTGTCCAGCTACGGACAATCGACCAAGTCGTCAGGGGTCGTCAAGATCATCAAGGATCTGGATGTACCGGTCGAAGGGCGCCACATTATCATCGTAGAAGACATCATCGACAGCGGCCTGACGCTCAGCTACCTGATCGATGTATTGGAGCGGCGCAACGCGCTGTCCATTTCGGTCGTAGCTTTGTTCAACAAGCCTGCGCGCAGAACGGTAGAGCTTGAACCGGATTACGCCGGATACGTGCTGCCGGACGAGTTTGTCGTCGGATATGGACTGGACTACGCTGAGAAGTATCGCAACCTTCCTTTTATCGGTATATTGAAGCCCGAGATCTATAACTGCTAATATCACGTCCCATTGGCTTGTCCAAACCGGCTTTGTTGTGATGCTTCGCCAGGATGTGGTAAAATAAAAAAAGTGTGCCGTTCGAGAGGAGGTTGGGGATGAATCGAATTATCCGGAATACCGGTTTTTATTTGCTTATTTTTTTGGTTACGGTAGGTATCGTTCATTTTATAAGTACCCAAAACGAACAGAAGGATTTAATTACTTACGACAAGTTCCGCCAAGCGGTAATTAACAAAAACGTAGAGTCCGTTACGTTGAAATTCGACGGATATACGTATTTGGTTAAAGGTAAGTACATCAATCCTCCAACTGCCGACAAGAAAAATTTTGAGACGCATGCTCCTTACGAACCTTTGGTCGTGCAGCTCATTGAGGCTAACGGAGTTCCTACCGAAGCGTATGAAACGATGGAAAGGGACAGTGTATGGATCAGCTTCCTGACCTCGATTATTCCGTTTGTCATTATTTTCATCCTGTTCTTTTTCCTTCTGAATCAGGCTCAGGGTGGCGGCGGCAAAGTCATGAACTTTGGCAAAAGCCGTGCCCGCTTATATAACGAAGAGAAAAAGCGCGTCACGTTCGAAGATGTGGCGGGGGCCGACGAAGAGAAGCAGGAATTGGTGGAAGTCGTGGAATTCCTCAAGGATCCGCGCAAGTTTGCAGCCGTAGGCGCAAGAATTCCGAAAGGGGTCCTGCTCAACGGGCCTCCGGGAACAGGTAAAACGCTCCTTGCCAGAGCGGTAGCAGGAGAAGCCGGCGTTCCTTTCTTCAGCATCTCCGGTTCCGACTTTGTGGAAATGTTCGTCGGTGTCGGCGCATCCCGTGTGCGCGACTTGTTCGAGAATGCGAAGAAGAATTCGCCTTGTATTATCTTTATCGACGAGATCGACGCAGTCGGCCGTCAACGCGGCGCCGGATTAGGCGGCGGCCACGACGAGCGCGAACAAACGCTCAACCAATTGCTCGTAGAGATGGACGGCTTCGGCGCGAATGAAGGCATTATCATCGTCGCGGCAACGAACCGCCCCGATATTCTTGACCCGGCGCTGCTGCGCCCAGGACGTTTCGACCGTCAAATTACGGTAGACCGCCCGGATGTGAAGGGCCGCGAAGCGGTGCTGAAAGTGCATGCGCGCAACAAGCCTTTGGCAAAAGACGTCAAGCTGGACTCTTTGTCCCGCTATACAACCGGATTTACAGGCGCTGATCTGGAAAATCTGTTGAACGAAGCGGCGCTGATCGCGGCAAGACGCAACCGCAAGGACATTTCGATGGCGGAAATCGAGGAAGCTTTCGACCGCGTCATCGTCGGTACGCAAAAGAAAAGCCGCATTATCAGCGATAGCGAAAAACGCATGGTCGCTTACCACGAAGCCGGCCACGCCATTATCGGCTACTATGCGGAGAACGCCGACATGGTGCACAAAGTTACAATCGTTCCGCGCGGACGCGCCGGCGGTTATGTAATGATGCTGCCCAAAGAAGGCGAAGACCGCATGATGCAGACGAAGAACGAGCTGCTGGATAAAGTCACGGGCCTCCTGGGAGGCCGCGTTTCCGAGGAGCTGTATATCGGCGAAATCGGCACCGGAGCTTACAGCGACTTCCAAAAAGCGACGGGAATCGTCCGCCGCATGATTATGGAATTCGGCATGAGCGACAAGCTCGGACCGATGCAGTTCGGCAGCAGTCAAGGCCAAGTGTTTTTGGGCCGCGATATCGGACATGAGCAGAACTATTCGGATGCGATTGCTTACGAAATCGATCAGGAGATGCAGCGTTTCATTCGCGATTGCTACGAACGCGCCCGCGAAATTTTGACCAAGTATGCGGATCAGGTCCACCTGGTCGCCAAGACGCTGCTTGAGAAAGAAACGCTCGACAAGGACGAAATCATTAACCTTCTGGAAAAAGGCTCGCTTGATCCTACTTCAGAGGATGAAGAAGTGAAGGTCAACATCCATAGCCAAAGTCAATCCAGCGAAAGCAACAAGCTTGAGTTCGAAAAGGATAAAGACAAAGAGGCAGGACCGGACTCTTCCGAAGAGTAACGAGCCATACCAATTTGCAAATCCGGTGTACACATGAGGTGTACCCGGATTTTTTCGTTTTTTTCGACATATTTGCGCATTGACAGGGGATGCTGTAATGTGTAAATTAGGTGTAAATCTTTATTTTCAGAACAATTAGATCATACTACTAGCACGAGACATATCAGGTCCCACATAGGGGAGGATGCACTCATGGAGGCTCTAGCCTTGGAAAGAAAAGCGGAGCAGAACCGCGAATTGAAAGAGCGGCTGCTGCAGCTGAAGAAAGAACGCAACGCCATCATTCTTGCTCATTATTATCAGCGGGACGAAGTACAGGAAGTAGCCGATTTCCGGGGGGATTCCTTTCTGCTTGCGCAGAAAGCGGCTGAAACAGATGCAGATGTAATCGTATTCTGTGGCGTGCATTTCATGGGGGAAAGCGCCAAGATTTTGGCGCCGAACAAGAGAGTCATTATTCCGGATGAACGTGCCGGCTGTCCGATGGCCGACATGGTCAACGTGGAAGGGCTCCGGGCTTTGAAGCGCCAGCATCCGAACGCGAAAGTCGTTGCCTACATTAACACATCCGCGGACGTGAAATCGGAGACGGACATTTGCTGCACGTCGGCCAACGCCGTGAATGTCATCAATTCGGTAGATTCGGATGAGATCATCTGGGTACCGGATAAAAATTTGGGCGACTATGTATCAAAATTCACAAGCAAAAAAATTATTATCTGGGAAGGCTACTGCAATACGCATGATATGCTGACCGTCAAAGATGTCGAAGAAATGAGAGCGCAGCATCCGAACGCCCAATTCGTCGTTCATCCGGAATGCCGGCCCGAAGTCGTTAAGCTGGGCGATTTTGTCGGAAGTACGACCGCGATCATTAAATATTGCAAAGAATCGGATTGCCAGGAATTCATCGTAGGTACGGAAGACGGAACAGGGTATCAGTTGAGAAAGGATAGTCCGAATAAGCAGTTTCACTTTGCTACCAAATATTTGGTTTGTCCTAATATGAAGGTGAACAATTTGAAAAAAATCGTTCGCGCCCTCGAAACGATGCAGCCGGAAATCTACGTTCCGGAAGATGTGGCCGATAAAGCAAGATTATCCCTAGAGCGCATGTTACAAGTGAAGTAGCATGCGCTACTCTCTTGTAAACCCGTGTTTCTGTACCCCCGCCAAGCAGCGGGACAAGCTTCCAGGGCTTGCTCGGCTTTGCGGGGTCACTTTGTAAAAGACAGGTGAACCGGCATGATACCCAGATATCTCATAGACGTAGATTTAGATTCGATTCCGCATATACAGACGGATGTCATTGTAATTGGCGCAGGCATAGCGGGCTTGTTTACTGCGATCCGGGCAAGCGAGAACAAAAAAGTGCTAATGATCACGAAGAAGTCGCTGCTCGACAGCAATACGCGATACGCGCAGGGCGGCATAGCCGCGGTTATTTCGGATGAGGATTCTCCGGAATACCACATGCAGGACACGCTGATTGCAGGCGCGGGGCTTTGCTCCCGCGAAGCTGTCGACGTGCTTGTCCACGAAGGTCCGGACGGGGTTCAGGACCTGATCCGGATGGGCACCCAGTTCGATCTTGAGAACGGGGAGTTCGCTTTGACCAAAGAAGGCGCTCACAGCCAGCGCCGTATTTTGCATGCGCACGGCGATGCGACCGGCGCCGAGATCGTTCGGGCCTTGTCGGAGCGGACGAAGCAGGATCCGAACATCGAGATTTGGGACGATCATTTTGTGATCGACCTGATTACGCATGAGGGGGAGTGCTACGGCGCCCTCGTGCAAAAGCCTGACGGTCAGCGGATATTCGTGCGCGGCAACGCAACCATTTTGTGCTCCGGCGGTGCGGGACAGTTGTTCCGCTACACGACGAACCCGGACATCGCCACCGGCGATGGCATCGCGATCGCTTACCGCGCCGGCGCGCACATCCAGGACGTGGAATTTATCCAATTCCACCCTACTGCGTTGTGCTACCCGGGCGCTCCGCGCTTCCTCATCTCCGAGGCGGTGCGCGGTGAAGGCGCATACTTGCGCAACATTAAAGGGGAGCGCTTCATGGAAAAATATCATCCCCAACTGGAGCTTGCGCCGAGGGATGTCGTAGCCCGCGCCATCGTCGATGAGATGGAGCAAACAAAGTCGACATTCGTCTATATCGATATCACGCATGAAACGGAAGAATTGGTCAAGCACCGCTTCCCGACCATTTATGAATACTGCGTGCAATACGGTCTGGATCTCAGCACGGACTGGATCCCCGTAGCGCCTGCCGCGCATTATATGATGGGCGGCGTCAAAACGGACTTGTACGGAGAGACAGCCGTTCGCAGGCTGTTTGCCTGCGGCGAAGTGTCCTCTACAGGTGTACACGGCGCGAACCGACTGGCCAGCAATTCGCTTTCGGAAGCGATCGTATTCGGCAGACGCATTATCGAACGCATCCGCGAGCTTCCTCCTTTGGAAGGAAATCCGGTGATTCTGGCGGAATTGCCAAGAACCGAGAATCCGAAGCAAGCGGTTGTCGAGAAAAAGCTGAAGCTGCAAAAAGTAATGCTTCGTTATGCGGGGCTAAAACGCTCGGCCAAAGGTTTGCAAAAAGGTTATGAAGAGCTCGCCCGGCAGCTGCCGGTTTACGATACCGTTATGAGCAAGCGGGAAGAATACGAATTCGCCAATTTGCTGAATTGCGCGCTGCTTACGACGATGGCCGCCCTCCAGCGGGAGGAAAGCCGCGGCGGGCATTACCGCGAAGATTTTCCGGAGCGGGATGACCGGCATTGGGCGAAGCATATTGTATTCAAGCACGGGGAAGATAGGGTTGAGGAGTGGATTTAGCATGTTGGATGTCAATATGGAGCTGATTCGCAAGAACATTCGGCTGTGGCTGGAAGAAGATATCGGCACGGGCGACGTGACGACTTTGCATACTATCCCTTTGGAACACGAATCCAAAGGGATTATACACGTCAAAGAAGACGGCATCGTCTGCGGCTTGCCCATTGCCCGGGCCGTTTTCGCGGAAGTAGATCCTTCGCTTCGGTTTGAACCGAAAGCCGTGGAAGGATCGTCTGTTAATAAAGGGACTGTTCTAGCAGAAGTGGAAGGCAATACCAGAAGCATTTTGCTCGGCGAGCGGTTGAGCCTTAATCTGATGCAGCGGATGTCGGGAATTGCGACAAGAACGAGGGAATTTGTGAATGCGCTCGAAGGACTGCCGACAAGGCTTGTCGATACGCGGAAAACGACACCGGGACACCGGCTGCTCGAGAAATATGCGGTGCGCGTCGGAGGCGGGCATAACCATCGCTTCGGGCTGTATGATGCGGTTATGATCAAAGACAATCACATTAAAGGTTCCGGCGGCATTTCCCAAGCCGTACAAGCAGCGCGCCGCAACATTCCGCACACGATGAAAATCGAAGTGGAAGTCGAAAACTTCGACCAGCTCCATCAAGCTTTGGAGGCAGGCGCGGATATCATCATGCTCGATAACATGAAGCCGGACATGATGAAGGAAGCTGTTGTAATAATTAAAAGCAAAGCTCCGCATATTGTAGTAGAAGGTTCCGGTTCGGTTACGCTGCAGACGATCAAGGCGATGGCGGCAGCGGGTGTCGACGTTATATCCGTAGGCCGGCTGACGTATTCCGTAACGGCTTTGGACATTAGTCTGGACCTGAATGAGCGGAAGGAGACCACGCAATGATTCTTGTTGTAGATGTCGGGAACACCAATATCGTATTGGGATTGTACCAGGAGCGCTCTTTGCTTCATCACTGGAGAATCAGTACGAACCGCTCGGCGACGGTCGATGAATACGGAATGCTGCTGCACAGCCTGTTTCGCCACTCGGGAATTGCATTCGCCGATGTGGAAGGCGTCATCATTTCCTCTGTAGTCCCTCCATTGATGTCCGTTATGGAAAACCTTTGCCTTCATTATTTAAAAAGAACGCCTTATATTGTAGGGCCCGGCATCAAAACGGGCTTGAACGTTCGCGTCGATAACCCGAAGGAAGTTGGCGCGGACCGCATTGTGAATGCGGTAGCGGCGCTTGAGCTGTACGGAGCTCCGTGTATCATCGTGGATTTTGGCACGGCGACGACCTACGATTACATCGATCCTGCCCAGCAACTGATAGGCTGCGCGATAGCGCCCGGGATCGGCATTTCAACGGAGGCTCTGTATCAAAAGGCGGCTAAGCTGCCCCGCATCGAGCTCGTCAAGCCGAAAAGCGTCGTGGGCCGCAATACGGTAGCGGCTATGCAGGCCGGCATTATTTTTGGCTATGTGGGCCAGGTTGATGGTATTGTAGAGAGAGTGAAGCATGAATTTCAGGTCAATCCGACAGTTATAGCGACGGGCGGCTTGGCGGAGCTGATTTCCAGCGAGTCGCGTACGATTCAAATCGTCAACCCGCTGCTGACGCTTCAAGGCTTGCAAATGATTTATGAAAAAAATGCATGAACATAGAGAGGATTTACCAATGAGCGATTATCTGATACGAGGAACGGCACTGGATGGGAGAGTTCGGGCATTTGCAGTGCAGACCACTTCCATCACCGAGGAATTGCGGCAAAGGCACGGGACGACGCCGACGACGACAGCCGCATTGGGGAGAACGGCGGCTGCGGGGCTTTTGATGGGGGCTATGCTTAAAGGCGAAGAGAAGCTCACCATTCAAGTCAAAGGCGGCGGGCCTATCGGTCAAATCGTCGTGGACGCCAACGCCAAAGGCGAAGTTCGGGGATACGTCGACAACCCCGATGTAGACCTGCCGCTCAATGCGGTAGGCAAGCTTGATGTCGCAGGCGCGGTAGGGACAGACGGATTTTTGTATATCACCAAAGATTTGGGCTTGAAAGAGCCTTACAAAGGAAGCGTTCCTATCGTTTCCGGCGAGCTTGCCGAAGATTTTACTTATTATTTTGCCAAGTCCGAACAGACGCCTTCTGTCGTTGCTCTCGGCGTATTGGTGGATGTCGACTATACGGTAAAAGTTTCCGGAGGCTTCGTCATTCAACTGCTGCCGGGCGTCACCGATGAAGAGATCGGGGGGATCGAAGCTGCGCTCAGCGGTCTGTCTTCGGTCACGACGATGCTGGATAGCGGCAAAACGTTGGAAGAAATTTTGCAGACGGTGCTGCCTTCGCTTCAGATTTTGGACTCCCAGAATGTGGTATTCCGCTGCAAATGCAGCCGGGAACGCGTGGAACGAACGCTGATCAGCCTGGGCAAAGACGAATTGCGGGAAATGCTTGAAGAAGACGGAACTGCGGAAGTGGTATGCCATTTTTGCAACGAAACTTACCGGTATGAACGCGAAGACTTGCAGCGGATGATAGATCTGTAGCGAGTCGCGACTTTTGAATAAAGAGGGAATCAGGATGCGGGACGTAAAGCGATTATGGGGAGTCATCGGCCTCCTGGCCGTATGTACTCTTGTGCTCAGCTTCTTTTTGATCGCCCGTTCCAAGAGCCAACCAGAACCAGGTCATTCATCCGAGCCGCAGCAGCACATCGAGAACGACACCGAGCGGGTAGTTGCCAAAATAGGGAATCGTGAGATTACGATTGGAGAGCTTCAAAAGGCACTTGAGCGCCAATACGGCGCAGAGCTGCTCAAACAGATGCTGGATCGAGAAGCGGTGCGTCTGGAAGGAACCGAAACGGGCATTGCGGTCAGTGATGCGGAAATAGATCGCGAGCTGAGAAGGATGCAGCAGGGGTACGACAATGAGGAGCAGTTTTACAAATCGATGAAAGACCAGCTCGGCATGACCAAAGAAGCGCTGCGCGAAGATGTCAGCAGCAAGCTTTTGCTTGAGAAGATCGCTACCAGGAACATTAAAATTTCGGATGCCGAAGTCGATACCTATATGGCCGCGCATCCGGAAGAGTTTCGGCAGGAAGTGGAGCTGAACATCCAGCAGATCATCGTTTCGACGAAGGATCAGGCGAACAAAGTGCTGACCGATCTGGGGAAAGGCCAGAGCTTTGCCACCCTGGCGAGGGACCGTTCGCTGGACGACGCGACGAATAACAGCGGCGGAGACTTGGGCTGGGTCGAGGACAACGATCCATTTGTTGCGGCTCCCGTACTGGAAGCGGCCAAAAAACTGAAGCCCGGAGAAACCGGCAAGCCCGTGGCCGTCGATAAGGGCTATGCGGTCGTCAGGCTGAAGGACCGGCGGGAAAAGCCGAATCCGGACAAATCTTTTATCCGCGATAATGTTCGGAAAGAGCTGGCTCTGCAGGAGGCGCCGGCCCTGAAAGATTTTGTCGAAAAGCTTCGGGCCAAATGGGGCGCGGCAGTAATGGATGCCCAATTTCAGTAAGTTTTTGAATAAAATCCGGTTGACAATCTGTAGTGCGCATTGATAAGATGAATATATTAATGCCGACTGATTAACTCGGAAATTATTTTTCTCATTCAGGAAGGGGCAGTAGCGCATGGCAAAATTAGTGCAAAATATTACTCAATTAATCGGGGATACGCCGCTTGTTCGTTTGAACCGCGTAGTTCCGGAAGGCAGCGCGGAAATCTATTTGAAATTAGAGTTCCAAAACCCGGGTGCCAGCGTAAAAGACCGGATCGCCATCAGCATGGTGGAAGTGGCCGAGCAGGAAGGCAAGCTGAAGCCGGGTGACACGATCATCGAGCCGACAAGCGGAAACACGGGAATCGGCTTGGCTATGGTAGCTGCGGCTAAAGGTTACAAAGCTATTCTCGTCATGCCTGAAACGATGAGTTTGGAAAGACGCAACCTGCTTCGCGCGTATGGCGCTCAACTCGTATTGACGCCGGGAGCCGAAGGTATGAAAGGCGCGATCCGCCGCGCTGAAGAGCTTCAAGCGGAGAATCCGACTTATTTCATGCCGCAGCAGTTCAAGAACTTGGCGAACGTGAAAATCCACCGCGAAACGACAGGTCCGGAAATCGTAGAAGCGATCAAAGAGCATGACGGCAAGCTGGACGCTTTCATCGCCGGTATCGGAACCGGCGGTACGATTACAGGTGCCGGCAGCGTTTTGAAGGAAAATTTCCCGGGAATCAAAATTTATGCGGTTGAGCCTTCGGCTTCTCCGGTTCTTTCCGGCGGCAAGCCAGGCCCTCACAAAATCCAAGGGATCGGAGCCGGATTCGTTCCCGACATCCTCAACACGTCGATTTACGACGCGATTATTCAAGTGGAGAACGAAGACGCGTTCGAAACTTCCCGCCGCGTTGCCAAAGAAGAAGGCATCCTTGGCGGTATTTCTTCGGGCGCGGCCATCTTTGCAGCGCTGCAAGTGGCTAAAGAGCTTGGCGCCGGCAAACGCGTCGTTGTGGTAATTCCAAGCAACGGCGAGCGTTACCTGAGCACGCCTCTGTACCAATTCGAAGACTAATACCGTGCATGATGAAGAGCCCCCGGCTGCAGAGCCGAGGGCTTTTGTTTTACAAGCCGTTAGAGTATACTAATGGACAACCAATCATCGGAAAAGGACATTTTCCTGCGGAAAATTGTAGGGGGAAGCAACGTGATCATAACAACTTTGGAGCAGTGGCGTGGCTGGTCCTCCACGTACACGATGCTGCCTTATATTATCAAGCTCGGCCTTGGTGAAGACCGCGTCGCTTCATGGCAGCAGGCATGGAAGGAAGCTTCGCCCGATTCGTTCGTGCTCGAAAGCGGCAAGGGCGGCCGGTATACGTTTTTCGGCCTGAAGCCGTTTTCCACGATCCATGGGACGGGTTTGGATGCGGAAATATCGGGCGCTGCGCCCGGGGCTGATGCGGCTCCTGCCATTTTGCGTGTACAGGCCAAGCCTCTCGACGCGGTCAAAAACTGGATGGTCCCCTACCGCAGCCCGAAAGTGGCGGGAGTGCCCAAGTTTTTGGGAGGCTGCGTAGGCTTCTGGGGCTATGACGTCGTGCGCACGATTGAGAAGCTGCCCGAACATGCGCTGAGCGACCTGCCTATTCCGGACTACAGCTTTGCCTTATATGACCGGGTATGGATCATCGATCATCAGGAGAAGTCGCTGTATATTGCCGTTCATTCGCTGCTTCCGGGCGGTTGCGATGCAGTGTGCCTGGAAGGTTTGTACGAGCAAGCCCGCCTGAAAACGGAAGAAATGCTGCGCCGGTGGGATTCGATCCGTTCGGCCCACCGGCATGGAGAAAGCGGACAACCGGACGGGCGGGAGCTTATCCCCCGCGGCGAGCTTCACATCGACGTCGAGTCCATCGAAGGCGTGCAGCCTGCGTTTCGCAAAGAGGATTTCATCCGCGCCGTCGAGCGCATCCAAACTTACATCAGCCAGGGCGATGTGTTCCAGGTCAACCTCTCCGTCCGGCAGAGCCGCAAGCTGCGCACGACGCCGGAGGAGATTTACGAGTCGCTGCGCATCGTCAACCCGTCGCCTTACATGGGGCTGCTGCGCTTCGCGGGTTTCTCGCTCGTATCCGCCTCCCCCGAGCTGCTCGTCCAGCTGGAGGACGGCATTCTCCGCACGAGACCTATTGCGGGCACACGCCCCCGAGGCAAGGACGAGCAGGACGATCTCAGGCTCGCCGGCGAGCTGATCGACAATGAGAAAGAACGTGCCGAGCACGTAATGCTTGTCGATCTGGAACGCAATGACCTTGGGCGGATATCCCGGTACGGATCGGTGCGGGTTCAGGATTTCATGGTTATCGAATATTATTCCCATGTGATGCACATCGTATCGGAAGTGACGGGCGAATTGGCCGAGGGCAAGGACGCTTACGATGTCATCGCCGCAACGTTCCCGGGAGGCACAATCACCGGCGCTCCCAAGATCAGAACGATGGAAATTATCGAGGAACTGGAGCCTGTCAGACGCGGGCCATACACGGGTTCGATGGGGTGGATTGACTATAACGGCAATTTGGAATTTAATATAATTATACGCACATTGGCGGCGGCGCAAGGAATGGGCCATATTCAGGCGGGAGCGGGGATCGTTATCGATTCCGTACCCGAACGGGAGTATGTCGAATCCTTGAACAAAGCCAAGGCGTTGTGGAAAGCGATTGAACATAGCGAGCGGAGCATGAGCCGAGCTTAGCAGAGGATTAGCCCCAGCGGCTAACGAAAGGAGAGCATAGGATGATTTTAGTGATTGACAATTACGATTCTTTTACGTACAACTTGGTACAGTACTTGGGTGAGATTGGTGAGGAGATTGTTGTGCGCCGCAACGATGAAATCGATTTGGAGGGCGTCGCGGCTCTGTCGCCGGATCACATACTGATATCTCCGGGGCCCTGTACCCCGAACGAAGCGGGTATCAGTCTTGCGCTGATCGACCGTTTCAAGGGCCAAATACCGATCTTCGGCGTTTGCCTCGGCCATCAGTCCATAGGCCAAGCTTTTGGCGGCGAAGTCATTCGCGCCGAGCGGCTGATGCACGGCAAAACATCGCCCATTTTCCACGATGGGAAGACGTTGTTCGAAGGGCTTCCGTCGCCTTTTACAGCGACCCGCTATCACTCGCTTATCGTGAAAGCCGAGACGCTGCCGGATTGTCTGGAAGTTAGCGCCCGTACGGCGGAAGGCGAAATTATGGCGCTGCGGCACAAGGAATACCCGATCGAAGGCGTCCAGTTCCATCCGGAGTCGATCATTACCGATCACGGGCACCAGATACTCCGCAATTTCCTGCGCCGTACAGCCGGAAGCGTCGTATAGGCAATGAAAATCAGTATAAACAACACGATTTATGATGAACAGCAAGCCGTGGTCTCTGTTTATGATCACGGCTTTCTTTACGGTCTTGGCTTGTTTGAAACGTTTCGCACGTATGCAGGCAAGCCTTTTTTATTGAAGGAGCATTTGAACCGCTTGGCGGAAGGCTGCAAGGAACTCGGCATCAGGCATGAGCCGCTGCAGGACCGCATCGAAACGATGATATCCGGGCTGCTTGAGGCCAACAACCTTCGGGATGCCTATTTTCGTTATACGGTATCTGCAGGTATCGATATGTTGGGCTTGCCTTCCGGCGATTACCTGCAGCCAACGGAGATTATGTACGTCAAGCCGCTTCCTCCGCGAGACGAGCGGGTATACAGCCAGGGCAAGGCGCTGCAGCTGCTGAAGCTGCCCCGCAATACGCCGGAAGGGCTTTACCGGTTCAAATCGCTGCATTACATGAATAATATTCTTGCAAAAAGGGAACTACAGAACTACAAGTGGGCGTCAGGCGCAGAGGGGCTCATGCTGACCGAGGAAGGCTACTTGGCGGAAGGCATCGTGAGCAACCTCTTTTTCGTCAAAGATTCCGTACTCTACACTCCGTCCCTCGAAACGGGGATTTTGCCGGGCATTACGCGGGCGTTTGTGCTGCAATTGGCGCAGGAGAGCGGCTTTGCCACCGCAGACGGTTTATATACGTGGGAAGATTTGGTCAGCGCGGACGAGATATTTTTCGTCAACTCCGTGCAGGAAATCGTTCCCGTAACGATGCTGTACACGCCCGGCGGGGAACAGCTCCGTGCGGGACAAGGCGTCCCCGGACCTATGACCGTTCAAATCATGCTGGAGTATCAACGGCGGACAGGAAGTGAACAGCAGTGAAGACGTTGCTATGCAAAGGGCATGAGCTGCCGATCGGAGAGCGGACGATCATCATGGGAATTTTGAACGTAACCCCGGATTCGTTTTCGGACGGGGGGGCTTATGTGACGATCGATACCGCGCTACGCAGAGCGAGGCAGATGGTGGACGAAGGCGCGGATATTATTGATATCGGCGGGGAGTCGACGCGTCCGGGTTTTGCGGCGGTACCGCTGGAAAAAGAGCTGAAGCGCGTCATTCCCGTTATTCGGGCGCTTAGCGCCGAGTTTGATGTTCCCATTTCCATCGACACCTACAAGGCCGAAGTCGCCAGACAGGCGCTGGAAGCAGGGGCTCATATTATCAACGACGTTTGGGGAGGGCTGGCCGACACCCGGATGGCTGCAACTGCCGCCGAATACGGGTGTCCGTTCATTATCACGCATAACCGCACCGACATGAACTATGTCGAATTTTTGCCCGAGGTGCTGAGCGATTTGCAAAAGAGCGTGCAGTTGGCGCTGGATGCCGGCGTCCGCAAGGAACGAATCGTGCTCGATCCCGGCATCGGCTTCGCCAAAACTTACGAGCAGAACTTGTGGCTCATGAACCGGCTGGAGGCCATCGCAGCGCTCGGATATCCCGTACTGCTGGGCACTTCCCGCAAAACGTTTATACGCAATACGCTGGGACTTCCTGCAGACGATGTCGTGGAAGGGACCGCGGCAACCGTCGCTCTGGGCATCGCTCAAGGCTGCAGCATCATGCGTGTGCATGACGTCCGGGCAATGAAGCGGGTGGCCGTTATGACGGACGCCATCGTCCGAACCTAATCCGAGGAGGCAGTAATACATGGACAAAATCAAACTGGCCGGCATGCAGTTTTTCGGCAATCACGGCGTATTCCCCGAGGAGAACAAGCTGGGGCAGCGCTTTTATGTCGATGTCGAGCTGATGCTTCCGCTGAACAAAGCCGGCGCCTCCGACGAATTGGAGCATACGATCAATTATGCGGAAGTATTTTATAAGGTCAAAGAGATTGTCGAGGGCCGCACTTTTAAACTGATCGAAGCTTTGTCGGAAAATATTGCATCCGAGCTGCTGCATACTTATACTAGTATCAATGAAGTGACGGTACGCGTCATCAAGCCGCATCCGCCATTTCCGGTGCTCTTTGACGGAGTGACCGTAGAGATCAACCGAAAGCGGGCAAATGAATGACAGCCGTAGAACAAGAGCAGGGAATTATCGCCTATGTCGCATTGGGATCAAATATAGAAGATCGCGAACACTATTTGCAGCAGGCAATCGCAGAGCTGAATGAGCAACCGGGTATAACGGTAACGTCCCGCTCGGGCATTTATGAGACGGAACCCGTCGGATACGTGGACCAGTCGGCTTTTCTCAATATGGTTATCGAAATCGTTACCGAGCTGCCTGCGGAACAATTGCTTACCGCTATGCTGGCTATTGAACAACGTCTCGGTAGAACCCGCGATGTGCGCTGGGGCCCAAGAACGATCGATCTGGATATGCTCCTGTACGGAGACCTCCGGATCGCGACTCCCGACTTGATCATTCCGCATCCGCGGATGCAGGAGCGGGCTTTTGTGCTAGTTCCTCTTTCCGAGGTTCTAAGCAAGCGGCAGCATGCCGCATCGGAGGCCGTTACCGCACAGCTACAGAATTTGGATGGAAAGGACGGCGTTGTACTATGGAAAAAAGCACAGTAGCCCAACGCATTCGCGCTTTTCGCAAACTGAAGGGATACACGCAAAACGAGCTCGCCGATATGTTAGGCGTCTCCATCGCCATATTAGGGGCTATTGAACGGGGAACCCGCAAACCCGATAACAAAATCATTCACAACATTTCACAAGTGCTGAATATTGAACCGGATGAACTGGTGGCGGCAGGCACCCGCTGAGAGGAGTTGAAATTACAATGTTGAAAATAGGAAACGTGGAGGCTCCGAACAAAGTCGTGCTCGCGCCGATGGCCGGAGTCTGCAATCCCGCGTTCAGGCTCATTGCCAAAGAGTTCGGAACCGGCCTGGTCTGCGCCGAGATGGTCAGCGACAAAGCGATCGTTCACGGCAACTCGCGCACGATGGAAATGCTGTATGTGGACGAGCGCGAAAAACCGCTCAGCCTGCAAATATTCGGCGGCGACACGGAGACGCTGGTCGAGGCGGCCAAAGTCGTGGATCAGCACACAAACGCCGATATCATCGACATCAACATGGGCTGCCCGGTGCCGAAGATCACCAAATGCGACGCAGGCGCCCGCTGGCTGCTGCAGCCGGACAAAATCGAAGAAATGATCGCGACCGTAGTCGCGGCTGTCAGCAAACCGGTCACGGTTAAAATGCGCATCGGCTGGGACTCCGAACATATTTACGCGATTGAAAATGCCAAAGCTGTCGAAAGAGGCGGCGGAAGCGCAGTCAGCGTGCACGGCCGTACCCGCGAGCAAATGTATACCGGCAAGGCGGATTGGGATATTATACGGGAAGTCAAGCAGGCTGTATCGATTCCCGTCATCGGCAACGGCGATGTGGTGACTCCCGAGGACGCCAAACGGATGATCGACCAAACCGGCGTAGACGGAGTCATGATCGGCCGCGGCGCATTGGGCAACCCGTGGATGCTGTACCGGACCGTGCAGTATTTGACTCATGGCGAGCTCCCGCCGGATCCGAAGCCCGAAGAAAAAATTCGCATCGCCATTCTCCATCTGGACCGTCTCGCCGCCTTGAAGGGCGAGCATGTAGCGGTCAAGGAAATGCGCAAGCACATGGCCTGGTATCTCAAAGGCATGACAGGCTCCGCCCGCGTCAAAGACGTCATCATGGAACTGACCAAACGCGACGAAATGGTGCGTGTTTTGCATGAATATGTCGATAGTTTGAACGGCGAATCCGAGTCCTCCTCAGGTCAAGAATCCGCTGTCATTCATTAAATAGATGCAGGATTGGCTTTGATTGACATTTTGAAACCGTTGCAATATAATCAGTCAATATTAATGTTAATCCGCATAAAGTGAACGGCAGCGCAGTACCCAGAGAGAGTCATCTTGAGGCATGAGGCTAATATATTATCTAATAGTGAATTCATACTACTTGAATCAGCTCTTTTATAAGACCTTAACTCCTAGCAGGAAGCATTGATTCAACGATATGAAAATCTTTCACACGACGGGAGATCAGTTGGGAATGAGTGAAAAAGAAGTCATTCTTACACAGGAAGGCTTGAAAAAGCTGGAGGAAGAGCTAGAACATCTGAAATCGGTAAAACGCCGCGAAGTCGCGGAAAGAATCAAAGTAGCGATCGGCTACGGCGATATCAGCGAGAACTCCGAATATGAAGACGCGAAGAATGAGCAAGCTTTTATTGAAGGCCGTATCATTACTTTGGAAAAAATGCTGCGCAACGCGCGGATTATTAATAACGACGATGTGGATATCAACACGGTGAGCGTTGGATCGATCGTGACATTGAAGGACCTTGAATTCGGCGATTTGGTTGAATACAATATCGTAGGCACAGCGGAGTCCGATCCGTTTCAGAATAAGATTTCCAATGAAAGCCCTGTAGGCAAAGCTATTCTTGGCAAGCAGAAGGGCGCGACAGTAGACGTTAACGTTCCTGCCGGTGTCATTCAATATCAGATCGTCGATATCAAAAAGTAACGTACAGCGTCTTTTTGAAAAGCTTCCGTCCGGAAGCTTTTTTCCGGTTTTTACCGCCACCTTTACGGGCCGGAAACATCAACTTAACATAATTGCGTAGGAGATGAAATCATGAGCCAAGAACAGGAACTCAACGAACTGCTCGTCATTCGCCGCAACAAATTGGACGAGCTTCGCGCATTGGGAATCGATCCCTTCGGCGCCAAATATGTCAAAACGCATACGGCCCAAGAAATTATCGAGGCGTATAACGACAAAACGAAAGAAGAGCTGGAAGCCGAACACCACGAAGTTAGCATTGCCGGCCGGATTATGCAAAAAAGAGGCATGGGCAAGGCAAGCTTCGCCCACATTCAGGATATTTCCGGAAAAATTCAAATCTACGTGCGCGAAGATTCCCTTGATGCCGCTAAATACCAAGCTTTCGACATTCTCGATATCGGGGATATGGTAGGCGTAAGCGGCGTCGTTTTCAAAACGAAAACGGGTGAAACCTCCATTAAGGTGAAATCGCTTGAGGTATTGACGAAATCTCTGCTTCCGCTGCCGGAGAAATTCCACGGCCTGAAAGACGTAGAGATGCGCTACCGTCAACGCTACGTTGACCTGATCATGAATCAGGACGTCCAGCAGACGTTCATTTTGCGTTCGAAAATTATTCAATCCATGCGCCGTTATCTCGACTCCCGCGGCTATTTGGAAGTGGAGACGCCTACGCTGCATGCGATTGCGGGCGGAGCTTCCGCGCGTCCTTTTATCACGCATCACAACGCTTTGGATATGCAGCTGTACATGCGTATTGCGATTGAGCTTCATCTGAAACGCCTGATCGTGGGCGGCTTGGAAAAAGTGTACGAGATCGGCCGCGTTTACCGCAATGAGGGCATTTCTACCCGCCATAATCCGGAATTCACCATGATCGAGCTTTACGAAGCGTATGCGGACTACAAAGATATCATGAAGCTCACCGAAGAGCTGATTGCTCATATCGCTCAAGAGGTTTTGGGCACGACTACCGTTCAGTATCAGGATCACGAAGTAAATCTGGCCGTAGGCTGGAGACGCGTGTCTATGGTTGATGCCATTAAAGAGGTCAAAGGCGTGGACTTTAACGTCCATATGTCCGACGAGGAAGCACACCGTTTGGCAAAAGAGCATAACGTGCCCGTTGAGCCGCATATGACGTTCGGTCATATTGTGAACCAGTTCTTTGAGACGTTTGTCGAAGAGACCCTGATTCAACCGACGTTTATTTATGGGCATCCTTTGGAGATTTCTCCGCTTGCGAAAAAGAATCCGGAAGATCCGCGTTTTACGGATCGTTTCGAGCTGTTCATTGTGGCCCGCGAGCATGCCAATGCGTTCACGGAGCTTAATGATCCGATCGATCAACGGGAGCGCTTTGAAGCCCAGCTCCGTGAAAAAGAACAAGGCAACGACGAAGCCCATGAAATGGACGATGACTTCATTCGCGCGCTCGAATACGGCATGCCTCCTACGGGCGGGCTAGGTATCGGCATCGACCGTCTGGTGATGCTGCTTACGAACGCGCCTTCTATCCGCGATGTGCTGTTGTTCCCGCTTATGCGCGAGCGTCAAGGCGAATAAACGAGCTTGTATTTCGGGGCGCCGGCAGGCGCCCCGAAGTTTTTTTAAAATAAAACTTGCAATGTCTATATTGTCTGTGGTATCTTAATAAACGTCGCCGCTAAAAAGCGACAACAACTTGAGAAAAACAGGTTGCAAATGAGTTTTAAACATGGTATATTGGTCTTCCGGCTGTCGAAAGACGGCAGGTAAGCAAAAGAAATTGCTCTTTGAAAACTGAACAACGAGTGAAGAAGCGAGGTTGAGAAATCGACCAAAACAAAGAGATTGCAAAATCTCGTCAGCTTTGAAATTGAGCTATTCAGCTTTCAATAAAGGTAACACCTTTTTGGAGAGTTTGATCCTGGCTCAGGACGAACGCTGGCGGCGTGCCTAATAC
>NZ_JBYLHY010000034.1:0-69454 GCF_057749925.1 Paenibacillus sp. sgz302191 | reverse complement strand
ACTTCCCAACCTGTCCCTAAATTCAAAGCTCTATTAAAAATATCGTTTTCCGTCATCCCAGATATCTCCCTTCGGGGTTCTATTACAAGGATTGACGGCTTATTGTCATGCTAAACTGGGAAGAACCATAATTTAGAAAGGAAACGACATTATTAGCATGGTGCCTTTGAGTATTATAAGCACTATACTTCCAATTGGAGTAAATGAATGAAGTCAGAGGATGGACAATAAATTTATTATTGTTCATATTTTTTAGAGAAATAACAACATGTTGCTTTATCACCGGTGAACCATTTGCTAGATCTGCTAACTTAACATGGGTACTATGAACACAAAAACGAATGGAGCTATCCTTAACTGAAACAATATTATCTTCAGCCGCTTGTATTACCATCACCCCCCCTAAGGTATTATATCCCATATTTTACAAATTGGAAATTAATTATGCTCATATTTTGTCGATTCACCGATTAAAGTTATATACCTTTTGTCAAACTCTGAAATGAAGCTTTTGTACATTGTCATTAAAAGTAAAATTGTGTCTGACTGCCTTACAGTAAAGGGAAAGTAGTGACGATTATGTACACATATTAAAATGCACATTTTTTTACTGATACCTTGGATGACTCACCGGTATCTCCAGGGACTTTTGATCGAGGACATCAGACTATCGGTCACGGAATGACGCTGCCTCGTGATTATGGTACTAAGGAAGACATCAATGTTATTCTTCATGAACTTTCAGAAGAAGTATGCAGGCGCTGTAGATCAAAAGGGTATGCGGGACGGGTTATCCATGTGGGAGTGCAGGGGGCTAACTTCGACCTTCCTACAGGATTTTATCGCCAAGCTACTTTACCGGATCCCACCAATATTACTCGAGAAGTTTACGAAGGAGCCTGCCGCATATTCTATAGACACTGGGATGGTTTGCCCGTACGAAAGCTTTATCTCACACTTTCCAATTTCAGTAAGGACACTGAGTATCAGATTTCACTATTTGGCAACCGAGAAAAACTCAGAGAGCTGGAGCGTACAACTGACGAAATTAAAAATCGTTTTGGAACAACGTCTATACTCCGTGCATCCTCTCTCTTGCAGGCCGGGCAAGCGCTTGACAGGTCTCGAAAAATTGGAGGACACTACAGATGAATAGCAAGAAATTATCCGGGAATGGATTGTGGGAATCCAGCAGAATGCTTTTGCCTGAACACCGCGAGGCTCTTATTCAGAGGAGACAGAAAGAACCGGAGCGTAAGGAGCAGATGCCCTCTTTTGAAGAATTGGTTTTGGTTAAAAATTCAATGATTTTACCCATTATGCTTACAGTAGCTGAAAGCAACCTCCGTAAAATTGAACTTTCCGATTATTCTTTGAAAAAGCTTTATACAGTTATAACAAACATACTGGTAGATCGAATTATTCAAGATATTTCGGAGACAAAAAAAATGCTTAAAACACAAGGAATAAAGATCTATGAAGAGGAGAAAGTTGATGATACCCTTCGAGTTAAATTCAATTGCCGCGGCTATGAAGACAGCATATCTATAATACGCGATGTAGTGAAGTCAGAGATTAGAGTCAAAATTCAAAGATATATGGAGGAAATTTTAAAGCCACTTATGGCAAAAAAATAAGCAGGGAACTTGCTGTCATGGTAGTGTAGAAATTCCTACTATGGAAAGGAAACTGTTACAGCATACGCATCACAGGTTTATTCGACTTATAGCATGAAGCATTATTGACATAAAGTTTAAGAGTTAGAAAATGATCAAGTTGAAGTCGCAAATTGTCCCGAATTCTGGTGCTGGTAATCGCTTAACAGCCGCTGCATTTTTTCCACCGTGCCGTCCCGATGGGGAACGTGGATGGAAACCATCAAGCTTGGATCCTCCAAATATTGAAACGAAACATGATCGAAATTTAAGATCCCGAGATTCGGACAACGAAGCGCCTTTGGGGCATCAATAGCGTCGAGAACCTCATGCGACTCCCAAAATTCCCGGAATTCGGGGCTGGCTTGGCACAGCGCATCGAACTGTTCAGACCACCAAGGGTCGTCAACGTGACGCGCATACCCTGCATGGAATTTAGCGGCTATCCGACGCGCATGCAGCTCCCATTGATCTCCCTTGATGTAGCGAAAACGGGGAGAGGTAAAAGTCATCCAAACAAAATTTCGCTCTTTGTCCGACAAGGCGGCGAGATTCCCATTCAATGCGCAGTAGGCCGCATTCCAGGCAATGATGTTCATGCGTGCATCCATGACATTCGCCGGAGAAGTGTGTTGGCTATCCAAAAAACTTTGAAGCGCCTGGCTCACCTGAGCAGATATCTTCGTTTCTGCTAAGGGGAGTTGTTTGCGTGCAAGAAAAAAAAGGTGCTTGCGCTCCGATTCATCAAGCCTCAACACAATGGCTATTCGCTCAAGGACCTCAGCGGATACGTTGATATGACGGCCTTGTTCCAAATAGGTATACCAATCCAATCCTACGTCCGCCAACAAGGCAACCTCGCCGCGGCGAAGTCCGGGCGTGCGTCTGCGTCCGGACTCCGGCAATCCTACTTGCTTAGGGGTAATCCGTTCCCGGCGTGTGCGCAAAAAACGGGCTAATTCCTCATAACGGTCCAGCTTGATCGACATGATCGCCATCCCTCCTATCGAACGATGAAAGTAGGACTCCCAATCCTACGATAACCAGATCTCTTCCTAGCTTAGTCGAGTCCATATACACTAGCTTATATCATCCTTCTGGATGAAAGCAAGAATGGCAAGGGGCAGAGATCAGCGGTTGAACCTTGATCTCGTAGCGGAAAACTTCGTGGAATGGATGAAGGAGCAATCCCGTATGAAGCAACTGCAAACCGTAGAATGAACATTCTCAACAGAAACCGTGGAGGGCAGAAAGATGTATGAACATATCGTATTATTGAAACTTAAGCCTAATGTTACGATTGACGAACAAGAAGAAGCGGTGAAGCAAGTCCAAGCCTTTAAGAATAAGATCCCGGGCATTGTAGACCTTAGTGCCGGGATTAACGTCACGGAAGAAGTGGAGCATAAGCAAGGTTATACGTTAGGCATTCGGGTAACCTTTGCGAATCGACAGGCTTGCCGGGATTATACCCAGCATCCGCTGCATCAGAACTTATTGCAGGGAGTCGGCCCATTTGTGGAAGGGATCGCTGTCGTGGACTACCCGTTTTCTTGAACGCATCCCTTTATCGCTCTTACGCAAGCGTGGTTGCTGACATTATCCTTCGGCTTTTTGGCCATGCTGTTTTATGGCATTACGGCGTGGCTGCCGCGAATCATCCAAAGCATGGGATTCAGCAAAAGCTATGCGGGCAGCGTATTGACGATTTTCGTGATCGTTCAAATCCCCGGGAGGCGCCGCGAGTAATCGATGCGCTCAAGGCGGGCCAGACGAAAGGACGCGTGGCCTTCCTGATTGACTAGGCTCTTTGCTTTTACCTGTCGACGCTACAACGTCTGCAATGGACGTTGCTGTATACCCCTTTTCTATTCGGTTAGCAAGAAAAACAGAGCAGCGAGGTTAACCCTCCTGCTCCTGTTGTTTTATGCTATGGTTTCAACTCCAATGGGTATAACTTAATCACGCTTTACTGAATACTTCATCCACAAGCCGTCATTATCGAGCTTTTCAACATCATTCAAAACGAAGTTTACTGACTTGAAGTTTTTAAGGGCAGGATTCGTATCAAAAATTGTCTTGGAATTAGCCGAACCATCCACAACCGGCAATACCAGCAGACTCAATTCATCAATTAATCCCTCGTTCAAAAGGGAGCCATTAATAACGCCACCGCCTTCTACCAATATTTGATCGATATGAAATAAATCTTTTAGTTTTTTTGCTACAACATTGAAATCTAATGATTCTTTTCCACCGAAAATATAGGAGAAATACCTAGATTTTGCAGGTGGGCTAGATACGCATCGGAAACTTTTTCTGTAAGAATCTCTATTATATGGTCTCCAATAGCGTTTTCTCCTCCTTCTGTAATATGTTCATATTTCCAATCAAGTTTACCAGTAGAATCGATTACAACAATATACTGATTCGCATTTTCGTTTGCAACATAGTCAATTCTAGGGAAATTTGGTACATCATTTGTTCCCGCAATAAAATCGCTCATACCTAACATTTCTTGTAGAGTAATTCTTCCTAATATCGATGCTTTACACCCGTAAGCAGAATGAATTTTCCCGTACTGCTCTAAAAAATATGCTGTCCCGTCCTCGTTCATAAAATCTCCAACGATTTTCCCATCCAATGACGTCATCATGTGGCAAATAAAGTTGTGTGAATTAGCATTAAATATGGATGTTAAAGAAGCAAATCTTGTTTGGTTTAAATACTTTGAAAGCAATTATTTATTCTTTTCAACGATGATAACAGGCCAAGGAATATTTGCTTTCCGCAGTCATTTTCTTGAGTTTGTCATTGAGGAAATAAAGGGAAGAGTGGATACAACCAGAGGGAAGAATAAAGGACTAAATGAAGATGTTATTCTTAGATTCTTTGGATCAGCTATTGTAGGAATAGTAGAATCTTATTTCACAGAAGGTATACCTAAATCACCTGAAGTGGTAGCAGAACAAGTAGGGATTTTATTAGATAGGAACCTTTACTAGCTTCACGATCTGCGCTTAATTTGTTTTGGTACGATAATTTCCGCAAAAACTTCCAACAAGCAACTTTTTCAACGGCCGCGCGTTTAATTAAAAGGAAACAAATGGATGATGGAGGCGCTATGAATAAGCTATCGATTATGCTGCTAAGTGTGTTTCTGCTATCAATCGCTGCCGGATGCAGGGAAGAAGCTGTGAAGAAGCCGGAAATTGACACCATATCGCAAATACCTCAAACTTCCGGGTCTTCACCGAAAAAGACGCCACTAGAGTCTGATAAAGAAGGGCTGGAACATAAGAGTAATACTTCTTCCCAGCAAGCTTCGGACTCCTCCGAAAAGTTGAACTTGGATCGAATCGTATATTACAATAACGGCGAATTGTTCTGGGCTTTGGGACACGGGGCGGTTTATTTCTCAGATAACATCGGTAAGCAGTAACCGATATGACGCCAAAGGGAGTTAGCATCGATACAGCTGGTGCAGGGTTCGACTTGTTTGCTTTTCATCACGGAGCGGATCGAATCGATGTGTATGAACACTCTTTCGACCCGCAGCAAGAGTGGACGCACTCTGTTCTTCCGACCAAAGAAAAGTGGGAGATCTCCGGCACTTTACTATTTGCAAACTACTTGGTGGGGGCTGACAATTGGCTTCTCGTCGAATCTGATTCTACGAATGGGACGGAAAAAAAGGCGCTGTATCGAATCTCAGAGGACGACAGACAATGGACGAGGATCCAAGATATAAGCGGCCAAGTTGTCGGGAGAGCGAGCGGCATCACAATCCGCAACTCCAAGGAAGGGTGGATCACTTGCAGCGGCGGGAATAACGATATCATTCTTTATCATACGACGGATGGAGGGCTTCATTGGACGAAAGAAAAGCTCCCCGTTCCTGAAGAAACTTCGAAAGTATCTTTTACAGCAAATGTATTTGCACCGGTATTCGATGAGGAAGGAGATTCAAATTTGATTCTCCCAGTCGAGATCATCTATGGCTCTGAACAAATGATGACGTATTACTATACCCACGATGCTGGGAAGAGTTGGATCTTATCGACAAGCCGCTATAAGAACGTCAAGCCCCCGCCTGCTTACTACCCGGATCAAACATACGGCAGAGGGACGGCGCTTGATGAGCAAGGGGAGAAATTATACCATTTTGCTCTTGAGGATTACAGCGATTTTTTCGATGGGCCCGTCCCTCAGCCGCTCGAAATCAAGCTAAAAACAAATTTAAGAAAGGCAACGCAGCTCTTTTTTCGCGTAGAATCGAACGAGGGCAATGATAGGGTGGGACGGGGCTGGGCGTTGCTGGACGGCGAGCTTGTGGTCGCTCAGGACGGCGGAGCGATTTGGCAAAGACAGTAACATATCATAGCATTCACCTTTAGTTGCATGGGGATGAAAAACCAGTTGCATTCCCCACCCCTCTCCAATATGTAAAAGAGGTCAGTCCGTACCGTCATAATCCGGATCCGGGTCGCGACTTCCTCTTGGCTTAGCAGGTTTCGTCAATCCTAGCTCAAGGGAACGCTCATTAATAATACTTAGCTGGTGGGATGATACCGTGGAAGGGATAAAGTGTTCCATCATGTGTAAAGGCAGGTGCTCGTACACATCAGATGGGCAGGTGAATAACATATTATCGGCGACCAAATTAATCAAATCATCGTCAAGGTCCTCAGCCGTAATATATTCGCCATCATCCGTTTCATCCATATCTTCATTGTTCTTATGAATTTTCTCCAATTTCTTAACGACTTTCTTGACCACACCTTCGTCATCAAAATTAAATGCCTCTTGCAATGCTTCAAGCATGTTTTGAGTCGTCTTCGTTTTAGGGTTTAACATCTTCGATAACATCTTTCTTGCATGTTTGCGACGATTTTTGTACTCTCTTTTGTAAGCAGCGACCTTAGCAGCCATGTCGCCGGAAATGTGAGATTTGTCTTGACCAAATGGCCCGCCCGGAAAGTTTGTCAAGAAATCGATTCCAGAGAAATTGGATTGAAAGGCATTCGTTGAGATTGCTTTCGTTTCTTCCATAGCTGAGTCTGCTAACGTCGTACGTTCGAACACATTGCCCTGGAACTTGGTCAGCGATTGGGGACCTTTATTATCTTCAATTCTTTCTTCTACCATTTCTATTTCAGGCGATACAGCCTCTTCAAAATGGTCCAGTTCCTCCTGCAAAGGAAAGTAATCTATGTCTACGTCGTCCTCATTTCCGTCCATATACTCACCGTTCTCCAGAGCGTCCTTTAATTCTGCTGCCGCTTTTTCATCGTAGAAATTCAGAAACTCTTGAACGCGTTCTAAAAAATCCCGGGTATATCCCTCCGTTTTGAATTCCTCAAGTGTGCCGTCTTGCAGAATATTAACCGGAATTTTACGCATCTGAATAAGCCCCGAGGCGTTATTCGGAATCGGTGCGCGCTTCGCCTGCAAGGGCGGTCTTGCCCCCCCTTGCTGCAGCATTTGGCCCACGGCCCTGTTGCCGATCGTTCTCTGCAGGTAGGTAATGGGAAGTTGCCCGGCCAGTTGGACGTTCTGCTCCAACGTAGAGCCAAACTTTTTATTTTCTGATGATTGCGTTGTGCTCACATTGCTCGTTTTAAGCTTGGATTGGAAGCGTGAATGTTCCATATGTCCTCCGGACTCTAGGATTCGTTCATATTCCTTGAATGGATTTGGGTTAATAATAGAATGGCTTCTTCATTGACAGGATCATATATAAGCACTTTCTCCAACAAAAGTTCGGCTTGCTCGTACTCTTCAAGCAAAAAATAACATAACGCCATATTATACAGCGTACCCGTATGCTCCCCGTAAATATGAACGGATCGTTGAAAATAATCATTGGCTTGCGAATAACAGCCCATCTCGTAAAACATAGCTGCTATATGATAAGCCAAGTCCATATCCTCGCCTAACGAAAAGTACGTCGCCCAAACCTTATGAACCGTATCGATCACCAAGGTACGTTCCCTCTCGGAAAAAGTAGGCGCCAACTCGAACAGTCTCGGTAAATAGTACGAGAAATGGTGGCTATCATAACGGCTGAGGCGAATATAGGCCATCATTTCCTTCAGGCCCATGTCTGAATATCGGTTTCGTGCATGCTTGGCAATATTGTAGAAATCGTCCGGACCAAATTCATTGACATACCGTTCATAAGCCGCACAGGTATCTATATACTGCTCCGGATTGTCCAGCATCAGGAGACATCCTACATCGATATGATGATGGGGATGTTCCGGAAATAAGGCCCGCCCCCCATTTCTCTCGCACAACCAGCGGAAAGCATGGAAATTAACAGGAAGCGAGAAGCTGCCGTGACGCACCAGACCGGAGGCCGGCTTGTATGGCAGTAAAGCGGGATCGTGGTTGCCTTTGTCGGCGGTAAGCAGCATTAGCCCTTTACGCGATAAGGACTTCATATTCTGCAAGCAGCGCAAGCCGACGGTTGGAACTAGCAAGTGGGTGCTGTTCAGCATATTCCCGTACTCCAGAATGAGCTGATTCCAATCATGTTCTGGAAAAGTCGGTGTCTGGATAGAACGATGCGTGTATTTCACATGCACATTCGATAGTACTTCCTCAGGCGCAAGCGTGTCCGGATCTTGGTCGTGGGACAGAGTCACTAAGCATTGAAACCAGTTGCGTTGTTCGAGATAATACAAATCCTGAGGGATACTATCGAATACGTAATTGGCAATCACCACAAGCGGATTGGCCAATTCGTTTGCGGCGATCTCCCGGTTGCTTATCTGTAATTGAAGCCGATTCGATTTATTTATATCAAACAAGGCCATATCTAATAAACCGCGTTGAAAAAAAGGAGCAAACTGAGGATGCCGCTTCCAAAAAGCAAGATTGCTGCAAGTAAAATCCGTCATTACATAACAAATCGGTATCGTTTCCTGTTGAAACTGTTCGCAGATCTTGACAAACCGCGTTATAAAATGAAATGCAAACCGCCCCGACCCGGCGCCTAATTCGCAAATGTAAAGCGGTTCATCCCGAGAATGCCCTAAACTCTCTCCGGATGACGTCATCATCTTCCGGTCGCGCAAAAAAGCAAATACGATCTCGGCGTAGCTGTTTGCCAACGTGGGACTGCTTGTCACATAATGCGGCACTTGGCCGGATTGCCAAGCAGCGGCCCCCTTTTCGTCGAAAAAATCCCGCTGTAGTTGCCAGAGTAACGATTCGGAAAAAACTCGCTCTTCTTCCAGCAAATATTTACGCTTATCGCGTACTTTCGCTATTGAACCTATGTTATCCATAGGTAACATGTCATCACCCTTTTGGATATTTTTGTTTGGTTATTTTAAGTGTAGATCAGCCCAATAAAAGAATAATGAAAGATTCTGCCGATAATTAGCAAAAAACCGCGCAGCATCAAGCCTTCACGGTTTTTTTAAAATGGCGATTTTTTCCTGTACGCCAAATAAGATTATCAATTAAAAGCGACATAAGCCAAAGAGGTGATTCGGTCGAAAATACAATCTTTTAGTTCACCGCAACCGCCCCCGCATATTCATCAGCGCAGTCATCAGCTCCGCTTTGACCAGGCTCCTCAGCATGGTGAAATGACGAACGTAGCCGCGGACTTTGTATTCGACGTGGATGCCTGAAGCATTCGTGTTCGTACTGAGCACTTTCATGTCCCGTTTCTTCATCTTGCTTTTGATGTTTTGCAATTCGGGATAAATGGAATTTTCAACTTCCCGAAGATAAAAAATAAGATGATTGTACACGATCTTATCCTTGTAAACTTTCAATTCGTCGATATCCCTCGCCAACATATCCAGCAAAATAGGCAGCAACGTGTATTCCTTGATGATCTGAACATCTTCTTCCGTTTCGATTCTTGAATTAACACTCATAATGAACACCACCGTAATACGAACGTTTATTCTTATTATATATCGAACATACGTTCCTTATACAGTGGTATTTTACGGAATTCCGCTTTCTGCCCTACGAGTGCGGCAAAGCGGTGGTATCGGCTTGTGCAGCCGCGGTGAGCGGGCCGGATCGCTTTTCGCATTGCCTGTTTGTTAGCGAAATTCGGAAGAGGGAAGCGGAAAAAGGTTGGGAGGTAGAATTTGGTTTGTTTTTGCCCGGGAAGCGCATAAAGAGCAGGGTGGCATGATCGGTTTACCGCATGGAAAATCGTCTGTTTCCAGATTTTATATTTCCGGGTTATAAAGGAGTTGTTGCATCGACTGAAGGAGGACGCGGTTACGCAACATAGGAGCAGCTTAAAAGCCGCTTCGGATGCATGCCTGGAACGGAAGTTTTCCGGGAATGCTGTGCGGTGCGCTTCTATGCAATCTGTTGATCGGCTGTTCCGGCGGATCGAAGATTGCGACCGGACGGAAAAGGGAGGGGAGAATAGCGCCAAGCCGAAAGATGAGGTCGCGCTTAAGGTTAAAATCTATGAGCGCGGTACAGCGCCTGCAGGCGTATCCGTCGCGAAAAACGGCTGGGCAAGCGCCCGACATTATTTTTTACTTATGATGAAAATTTGGTGTACAACTACGCCGGGCAGGACGGTATTTTATCGGCCGTGAAGAAGCAGACGCCCGCAAAAAAATTCGTGAATATAAAAGGAGATGTAACTGTGATGCGTAAAATCGGAAGTAAGATTTTGACCTTTAGTTTGATGTTGGCACTGGCTGTGCCTTGTATCGCGCCGGCGGGGCTTGTTTCCAAGGCGGAAGCGGCGACGGCAGAGGAACAAAGCAAATTTGCCGAAATTTGGTCCCCGCTGCTTTACCAAGATATCGGCAGCGATCCGCAGCAGGATATCCCGACGCGCGTTGACTACGACGGCGACTGGAATACGACAAACAACTGGGAAAATATCGATCAATACGGTCTGGGCGGCAAAGCGTTGTATCCATCCGTGTACTATTCTTTCGTTTCGTCCAAAACGCACTGGTTCATCGGCTACTATTTCTACTACGCGAAGCAGGATGTTAGAGGCGTTGTAGCAGATCTCGGGAACGGTCTCGGCGACCATGAGAACGATATGGAAAGCATGATGCTGGTCATCCGCAAACCCGGCGGCACGGACTTGAACGGCAACAAAGTCGACGATCCGAACGGCAAGCTGGAAACGGTGCTCATGGGACGACACAAAAAGCTCCGCATGTATTCGTCCCCTTGGTCTACTGACAAGGCGTATACACCAGGGCTGAGCACGGTTTATTTTGACGGCAAATACAGTATGTCCGGCAGTCATCCGAAAATTTACAGCGCCCAAAACGACTCTCCGATTACGGAAAGCGAGCAGGATTTCGGCCATGCGCTGCGGGTGTATGACGATAAAGGAGCAAAAGGCAACAGCGGTATCGTGTTCAAATCGGGCACCGATGTACAAAACATGAGCGACCGCAGCAAAAACTATTACGCCAACTATTCCAATGACTTCAAAAGCGCGCCGCTGACCTACGGTCTGATTCCGCTGGAAACTTCCCTATGGCCGCATCGCAACGATAACAACCCGAATCTTTGGTCCAGCTACGGAACGTTTGCCGGAGATAACGGCAGCGGCGACGCCAGCGCGCCATGGGGCCGCTCTTTCGAAAATTACCGCGACCTGGGCGCAGGCACATTGCTGACCGATCCGGCGCGCTTCGTCGACGCGCTCTTTGACGGGCTGGGAGAGTTCTCCCGCGAGTATGTTACAAACGTTTATCGTTAAGAGATCTAACGAATAGTTTTTTGAAAAAAAGTCTGCTTGCCCTGTCCATATGGGGGAGCAGGCTTTTTTAGCATACAATTCCGCCAATAAACTCTCGTTACACTACCCGATACGATAAGAAAAATCATTGAAAAATTGGAAATGGTATTATTTTCTTTTTGGAGCTATTTTCATTACAAATGATAAAATAAACAAATGTAAATTATTGTTTATTCAAAATTTCACTTTTTTCTATTCTAGCATGTAGTTATTGGTATTATGCATAGTTTGCGATATTCGATAAGGCAGATTTCCAAATATTAAGATTATGCCAAAAACCGCCTTAACAATCCCTTAACGCTGTGCTAATATACACAAAACAAATGAAGTCTAGAATAGCTAAGGGACGTTTGAAAAAATGTTTACAAAGTGATGAATTAATGTCATTGGAATCAATTGTAAAAAAAGTATTTTTCAAATGTTCACTTTAGCAATTAGCAGGTTAATTCCTGAGGAAAATGGGAAAGCGCTTTCGTTGTGGGGTGCTTAATTCTATTGAGGGGGTAGATAGAGGATTAGGCGGCGCTTGTTGTGTTGTTTTTTTTGTTATGCAATTTTATAAGGGAGGTAATCGCCTTAATGTTAAAAAGGATAGGTAAGTACAAGAAATGGTACAGCCTTATGATGGTTGTGATGATGCTGGCCACGATGATTTTGCCTAATGGATTGGTTCAGAAGGCATATGCAGGCGTACCCGAGACTGTAGCAGGGTGGACCTTTTCGTCGACGAACGTGGATACTGCAACTGCCGGTAATGCCAATAATAAAGGCATCGCCAAGCTGACATTAAGCAATAGTAGAACAGCTACTTACTCAGCTACAGGCAACACTATATATAAAGATGGCTGGGCTACTCCTGCAGGAGGGTATTGGCAAGCGCAATTCAGCACGGCTGGATACTCTGGATTAACACTTTCTTCAAAGCAATATGGTACAAATGGCGGTCCGAAGGATTTTCAGCTTCAGTACAGCCTAGATGGTACTAATTTTGTTCCATTTTCAGATGTCTATTCACTTACGACAACGATTGCACAAAAAGATGTAAATCTGCCTAGCGAATTGGACAATCAACCAACTGTTTATATTAGATGGGTCAATACGTCTAATTCTTCGATTAATTCATCAAATGCCGGTACCAATGGAACAGGGACGATCTCTCAAAGTAATGGCAACAGCAGAATCGCTGATATCGTCATCAATGGGACCTCGTTGTCGGGCACCGTTAGTGTAACTGGCGTAACGCTCAATTCGAATACTGTCAATATGACGGTCGGGGATGCTGTGTATGGTCTGGTCGCAACGGTAAGCCCGGCGAATGCGACAAATAATGCAGTGAATTGGAGCACAGATAATGCTGCTGTAGCTACGGTGAACACCAGTGGCGGAGTGACGGCCGTGTCCGCAGGAATGGCGAAGATTACAGCGACCACGGTAGATGGCGGTTTTACGGCAAGCAGCACAGTGACGGTTGCGCCTGCGCCTGTCTCCGGTAAGACGAAAACCCCGGATTCTTCAAAAATCACGTTTTCGGGTTTGAACGCAGTTAGTGGTTTGGCGGGAGCTGTTGGAGCCAGTGTACAAGTAGCCGTATACTGGGACGCTGCATTGACTACGTTAGGTGGAACTGGAATTGCGGCAGCGGATGGGTCGTTTGCAATTTCAAACCTCAATAACGCTCTATCCAAGACGACGGCTTACATTACAGCGCAGGGAACTGGGCAAACGCAGAGCGATCCGATTTCGGTCAATCTTACCGTTACTCAGAGTATCAAACCCGGCGATGTCGTTTTCAGCCAATTGTATGTAAATGGCGGTAACAGCGGAGCCTTTTATAATACGAAGTTTTTCGAGCTGTACAATACAACAAATCAGGATATCAATTTTAATAATCAGTGGGCAATCATTTATGTGTCATCATCAGGTACAAGCTTTGGAGCAGGCACCAAGCTGACCGGCACCATTAAAGCTCATGGATATTATCTTGTATCAGGTAATGTTGGAGCAACGGGTGCAAGTCTTCCCGTAACACCGGACCAAACAAGCACCCTTAATCCCAGCGGGTCTGCAGGGGGGATTCTTGCCATTGCTAATTCAACAACCGGATTAAGCAGTCAAGATGATCCCAAAGCGATTGATATTGTTACTTTCGGCAACGGAACCAACTCCAGTTTTACCACGAAAACCGATCATTGGGGATCGCCCTTCTTTAACACCGGTGTCGGAGGCGGGACTATACTGCGTAAAACAGATGCAGGCTCCGATCCAAGGGTAGCACTTGGCTTGGGCAATGGTTTTTTCTCGAAGGATCCGTCCAAGGATTTTGTTTTGAATGCACCAAGCAGCCCAAGTAATCCTGTAGAAGTTAACATCCGCAACTCGAAGTTCATGGGTTCTCCCAACGCCGCGAAAATCAGCTTCACGAATTCAGGCGGCAATGCAACCGCAACAGGAATCGCAGGTTCTGTTCCTGTTTCGTCGACAGTCAAAGCCTATGTGGTAAATGCCGGCATCGTTTCTTCAGCGGGACAAACCACGGCAGCGGCAGATGGGTCATTTTCACTGAATTTCTCAGATTCGAATAATAATCAAACGGTTTACCTTACTTATACGGATACAACGCAGCCTGTGCCAAAAGAAAGCATCTATGTGCGTGTTGACGCAGCGGGAAACCCGAACGCGATAGTTCCTATTAATCAATTGCGTTACAATGACACCAACGGGCTGCCGCTTCATATCGGATTCTCTACGACCATCGAGGGCGTAGTGACATCGGATAATAACGCGCTTGGAACTGAAAAAGCAAATTTCTACGTACAAGACGCTACAGGTGGAATCGAGGTTATTTCCGGCCAAGCACAATCAGTCACGATCGGACATAAAGTTAAAGTTGCCGGAAAATTCGTATCTACTTCGGGTATGGCACAATTTGTTCCGACCATGATTACGGATGAAGGGTTGGATACGGCGCCTGTTGCGAGCGTGATTACGTTACCTGCTTTAAGCGCTTATGCAACAGCGGAACCGTTGGAAGGGAAATTGGTCTCTGTTAGAGGAAAGGTATCCAATATTCCATCCACTGGTCCGGACTATAACGTGACGATTATTGACGATTCAGGCAATACAGCTATCGTCAAAATATTGGGGTCTACCGGGATTGATATTAACAGTGCAATTGCGCTGGGCGATACGTTAACTTTTACAGGGATCGTGGGTCAATCCAAGTTAGCTTCTCCTTATACGAGCGGATACTATGTTCTGCCAAGGAAAGCTTCTGATATTAAAGGGGATCTGCAGTTCAATCATGTTCCTCTGACGAAATATTATATCGGTTTGGATGTACCTATCAAAGCAACGGCGAAATATGCGGATTCCATTACCCTTTACTATAAGTATTCGGGGGATTCCTCTTTTGCTTTAATCCCATTGCTTACGGCCGCTAATGACAATGTGAATTACAATGCCAAAATACCGGCGGCAACGGCGCCTGGAAAGTTGTCCTACTATATTGTAGCTCAAGGCAACGGACAGACGCTGACTTCCGGAGACTCTAATACTCCAAACAGCGTGGATATCGTAGAAGATACGGACGGCCCGGCGTATTCCAACGAGCTTCCGGCTAATAATGACAATATTGAATCATCCCATCCGGTCGTTTCCGTCAATTTGGACGATCCAAGCGGCGTGGATGTGAATTCTCTGAAGATTTCCATTGACGGCAAAGATTTCACTGCGCAAGCTGAAAAATCGATTAGTCAAATCAAGTTAACTTTAACTTCGAACGATGATATGGCTGTCGGGACTCATACTGTCCAAGTTTCGGCCAAAGATTTGTCTTTACGAGGCAATCTTTCGACATATTCCTGGTCATTCCAGATTGTTCCGAGGTTTACCGGAGGCAACCATTATCGGGGAACAATGCATAATCATACCAGTATCTCACACGATACTGTGAAAGATGCAACAGGCACCCCTGAAATGGCTTTAAAAGCGGCTCTGGCTCATGGTTACGACTACTTTGCTTTCTCCGATCACTCGCATGATATCGATTCTTCGCTTGTTGGTACAGATAGTGTCGATCATAAAGGGATGCCTGAGCGAACAGGCGGATCTGATTGGCAGCTAACGAAAGACCTTGCGAAAGAATATACGAAAAACGGAAGCTTTGTCGTATTCCCGGGATTTGAAATGACTTCAACCACTTGGGGTCACTCTAACGTCTTTGGAACCGAAAACTTCATCGATCGTGTCCAAGATGGAGGGAAATATCAAAATCTTCAAAATTATTACAATTGGACGTTGACTTATGATAATATTGTAGCGCAGTTCAATCACCCGGCGATGTCGGCGAATGCGTTCGACAATTTCATTCCTTATGATAAAAATGTCGACAAGCTCTTCACAATGCTTGAGGTAGGCAATGGGTCAGGACAGTATGCATATGTCAACGCGGAAAACAAATTTTTCAGCGCCCTCGACCTGGGATGGCATGTAGCGCCGACGTACGGTGAAGATAACCATAACGCGACTTGGGGACAAACGAAGAAACGTACGATTATTGTCGCTAATGATCTTTCTACGGATTCTTTGTTTGATGCAATGCGCAAAATGCACGTTTATTTCAGTGAAGATCCGAACTACCAACTGGATGTATTGGCAAACGGATACTACATGGGTGCTACGGTCGACTCCAAGACGCTGAACTTTAATGTTACAGGCAGCGATAAAAGCCCCTCCGATCCGAAATATATTTCTGTACCGGCAAGCGATAATACCAACATTGCTAAAGTCGAGTTGGTTACCAATGGCGGCAGAGTTTACGACAGTTACACGCCAGACGGAAATACGTCGTCGTTTAACTGGAAGCCGTCAGTCAATGTCATAGGAGGACAGCAATGGTTCGTTATTCGTGTCACGCAAAAGGATGGCGATAGAATCTACTCTTCGCCGATCTGGTCGCCGGAAGATCCGTTGTCCGTGAAAGTAAACGATTTAACAGTTGTAGAAGGAGCTGCCATAGCCGGCATGCCTGTCACTTTGAAAGCTGGCGTCGCCAATCTTGGAACGATCAATGTGACAAATCTTACCGCACATTTCTATTATGACAGCATTGATTCGGCTCATTTAATCGGAGATGCTACGATCGCTTCACTTGCTGCTAATAAAAATGCAGATGCCAGCGTCATTTGGTCGAATCCGCCTGCAGGGAGTCACAAGTTGATTGTCGTGCTTGCGGCCGGGGACGGGAATGACCTGGGAGATAATAAATATGAACAAACGATCACTGTGAAACCGCCGCTCGGCATCAAAGTTATGATTGATGCTACGCATAATAATGAAAATACGACGAGCGATACCGGTACGTACGGCGATAACCTTAAAAACTTCACACTCAATTTGAAGCAACAGGGATATACGGTTATTGAAAATAAAACTGCGCTTACCGATCAACTCTTAAGCGACGTCAATGTATTGATGGTAACTCATCCAAGCAGTGCGTATTCTGCAAGTGAAATCACTGTATTAAAAAGTTTCATTGATCGCGGCGGATCGTTATTATTGACCGAAAAGAGCAATTACAACGGAACTCCCCAAAATCTAAACAGTTTATTATCGGGTATTGGTTCAAGTATTTTAATTAACAACGATGGAGTCTTTGACGAAACAACAAGCGGTAATTTCTGGGGGACTCCGTTAACTTCTAATTTTTCAGTGCGGCTCCATTTGAAGCCTGTAAGTAACCGTTTGACTGATTTCGTATCCTTATTGGACTTTTACAGTGGAGCGAGTCTTGCCCAAAACGATGGGGCAGGAAACAAAGTTCCGCTTACGGACAGCAGTTCAGTTACTGTTCTTGCAACGGGGAACGAAACAACGTTTCAAGACTCTCCTCAAGTAAAAACTGATACGGTGAAATATAATGTCCGAACAGCTAATGGCAAAAATGGTCCAGCTTTGACCGATGTAACCGGCGGGTCGGCTATACCGTTAGTAGCTTCGGAGCAGCTTGGAACTGGCAGGATTGTTGTGGCGGGAATGAATATTTTCAACGACAAGCAAATGACACAAAACGACGGCCCGACTAACAATGTTCCATTCGCGTTAAACGTAGTCAATTGGTTAGCGAAGAATGAACAGAAAGTGATTCCGATCGCCGATGCCCGCAAACTGTCGGATGGTACAAATGTGGTTGTCCAAGGGAAGGTAACTGCTCAGGCAGGGATATTCTACGACGCTGCTTACATTCAGGACGATAGCGGCGGAATTATGGCATTTAACGAGGTGCCAAAAGATTCGTTACAACTTGGAGATACGATACGAATATACGGTTATATCGGCACTTTCGACAATGACAAGGAAGTCATGTTTAATGGGTTTGATAAAAGTATCGTTAAAGTAAGCTCAGGACCGCCTGTTCCACCTAAGCTAGTCACAACGGGAGAATCGATTTCCGATCAGTATCAGGGTCAGTTGGTTCAGGTAAAAGGGAAGGTAACTTCCATTCCCGACAGTTTTTCATATGTAATTAACGATGGCAGTGGAGATGTCCTCGTATTCGTAGACGGATATGTTCTCGAAGAAACCGGAGTGGCGATTCCTAAGCTATCCATTGGGGATACGTTATTAGCGACAGGCATGAGCAGCAAATACGCTAACGGCGACCGGATTCGCGTCCGCGATACAAGGGAATTGATGAATGCGACTGAAATAGTCTCAGTTACCGGAGTAGGGCTGAACACGAGCGCAATCAACCTGACGGTGCAGGGGGCTGTATATGGACTGACAGCAACGATCGCACCCGCGAATGCGACGAATCAAGCGGTCACTTGGAAATCAAGCGATACATCGGTTGCGACGGTAGATGCGACAGGAAAAGTTACGGCAATTCGTACAGGAACGGCGACGATAACCGTAACGACTGTTGACGGAAATTATACAGCTTCCGCAGCAGTAAATGTAGCGATTCCAACAACCGGAGGAGAAACCGGGGGCGGAAGCGGAAGTGGAAGTGGAAGTGGAAGTGGAACCGGAAGCGGAAGCGGAACCGGGACAGGCAGTACCCCCCATAATACAAGCGATGGAGATCATTCTTTCATGATTACGGCGGATATGCTCACCGGGAACGGCAAAACAACCGTCGAAGTTCCGGCAAGTACTTGGGAAGTTAAGATTCCATCGAATACGGTCGATCTGATTAAACAAGACAACTTAATGATCAAATCGGATAAAATCGTTATGAACGTACCTTCCGATCTGTTCAAGCAGTTAATAAACAAGCTTTCTACAGCTGAGTCGAAAGACAGTACAATTTCGTTGAAGCTAAATCCTTTGAACGATGCCGAGGCGAAAAATATCGTAGACAAAGGCAGAAACATAAGCAAAACGGACATTAAGCTTTCCGGAGAAGTTTATGAATTACACCTGTCCATTACTACTGCGGATGGCAAAACTGTTGATCTTTCGAAGTTCGACAAACCGATAACGATTAAGTTAAAGGTCGATTCTACCGTGAATCCGAAATTGGCCGGTATTTATTATATTCCTGATGATGGAAAGCTAGAGTACATTGGAGGAAAATATATAGATGGCTACATGGTAGCTCAGATTAGTCACTTCAGTAAATATGCGGTTTTTGAAGTGACAAAATCATTCACTGATATCCCGGAAAAATATTGGGCAGCGAATGTAATCAAAGAGCTGGCGGCGAAGCAAATTGTGAGCGGGACGAGCGCAACAATGTTTGAACCGGAACGCAACGTAACGCGCGCCGAATTTACAGCCATGCTGGTCAGAGCGCTGAATCTGACAGCGAAAGGCGATGTAGCTTTTACTGATGTGAAGGCCGGTGACTGGTATGCCGAAGCTATCTCCATTGCAGTGAAAGCAGGCATCGTACAAGGAAAGAGTACTGAACTTTTCGATGCAAATGCGCAAATTACTCGTGAGGAAATGGTCACGATGCTAATGCGGGCGTACGAAAATCAAAGCGGCAAAGCGTCTGTGAAAGCCAGTACGACGACATTTGTAGACGAATCTCTAGTTTCACCTTGGGCAGCACAATTTGTAAAAACGGCAGCGTCGCTGAACTTGATTCAAGGACGCGCGGCGGGCAAGTTCGATCCGAAGGGGATCACAACCCGTGCTGAAGCCGCTCAAGTCATTTATAACTTATTAAGTAAATAAGCATCTAAGCATTACTTCAATGATAGCAGGATGCCATTCGCAAGAATGGCATCCCTTATCTTTAACAAGGAGGAGAATTATGTTCCGTCTTAATGGTACATTGAGACTTTTCATTTGGCTGATGTCAGTTTTGTTATGCATTCTCCTACCGTTCGATCGGTCAGTATATGCACATGCTTACAGTGCCAGTTATACGACGCTAAATTTAACAAAATCTAACATTGAAATGACCTATTCGCTTGACGAATTATCCGTTATTGAATTAGTCGGCGGAGATGTAAACAATAATTCTATGCTCGAACAGGATGAATTCGATGCAGTGAAAGATAAGCTTAAATCGCTGCTGCAAACAAAAATTTCTTTGAAAATTAACGGTGAGTCGCAGGACTGGAAACAAGTGGACAGTTTTATTCTCGATCGACAGGGGGATGCAACGAAGGTTGTATTGAAGCTCACTTTCCCGCCAGTCACCGCATCGCAGCCGATTTCTTTGGTGGACAATCTATACTTAAATGACGCAATGACCAACTACGTTGATTTGCTTACTATTAATTACGGCAAGCAAAAAAGTACGTCGGCTCTATCCGGGAAAAACCGGGTATGGGCGATGCAAATGACTGAAAATGATTATGCCGGTTTGCAACAGGATGCTCAGCTTCAGCAAAATATCCCCAATAATCAAACAGAAGAACCTCAGAGTGATGGTTCAAGCCAACCGACATCAAGTACAGGCTGGTTCTCTTTCTTTACACTCGGAATGAATCACATTTTAACCGGCTATGACCATCTGTTGTTCTTGTTTTCATTGTTAATCGCAAGGCAAAAATTTAAGCAATATGCGACCATGATCACAGCATTTACGATCGCTCACAGCATTACTTTAACATTGACGGTGCTGGGGATAATTAATGTATCTTCGAGAATTGTTGAGCCTGCGATTGCGCTAAGCATTTGTTTTGTCGCAGTAGAAAATATCGTTCGTAACCGTGTCAGCCACCGCTCGGTACTTACATTTTTATTCGGCTTAATACACGGAATGGGCTTTGCAGATATTTTGAAAGAGATGGATATCCCGAAAAGCGAACTGGCTGCTGATTTGATCAGCTTTAATATTGGGATTGAAACCGTCCAGGTGACGTTAGTCGCAATGCTGCTGCCGCTGCTCATACTATTACACCGTTGGAAATATTCAAGGCGGGCAGTAATTGCAGGTTCCAGCGTAGCGCTTGTGCTGGGCGGAATCTGGCTAACGCAGAGGGTATTCTTCAATTAAACAAAATCAAGAGGGGATATTCATGCAAAATACGGCAGTATCAAAAAAGTCAAACAGGTGGAATAGCAATTTACTCGCTGTCTTTTCTTTGGTGGCCATAGTGATCTTATATTTTTTCTCTACCAAAGCACCCGAGACGATTTTGAATGACCCCAAGCTGCAAATATTTAAAATGATGTTTGTCAGCATCATTATTGAAGCAATGCCCTTTATACTGGTTGGAGTTTTAATTTCAGCGTTGTTGGAAGTTTTCGTTTCAGCGCAGACCATCAGAAGAATGATTCCGAAAAATCCCATTTTGGGTATTGTTGCCGCGAGCGTGATTGGCATTATTTTTCCTATATGTGAATGTGGGATGATTCCGGCTATTCGCAGACTGATTCAAAAAGGAATGCCCCTGCATGTTGCCACGACATTTATTTTGGTCGGGCCGATCATAAATCCGATTGTATTCTGGTCTACGTATACGGCTTTTCGCAACAAACCCGATATTGTTTTTTCGCGTATGGGATTGGCTTTTCTTGTGGCGCTCGTTATTGGGCTTATCGTCTATTACTTCGTAAAAACGGATCAACTAAAGATAGGTCCGCCCATTCAGCAGCATACGACTAAGCACCACGAGCACCATGAGCATAGTAGCAAGAACAAACTGCTGGAAGTAATGGAACATGCAATTAGCGAATTTTTTGAGATGGGTAAATATTTGATCTTTGGTGCATTACTAGTTGGATTGCTTCAAACGTTCGTATCCAAGAGCACTTTGGTGGAACTTGGACACACTCAAGGAAGCGCAAACTTGCTGATGATGGGCCTCGGATTTCTACTTTCGCTTTGTTCAACCTCGGATGCATTTGTCGCGCAATCGTTTGTCACGACATTTTCGAAAAGCTCGCTTGTCGCATTTATGGTTTTCGGTCCCATGCTTAACTTGAAAGGGATTTTGATGATGTCGGCAGTTTTTAAAACCAGATATGTAGTATTATACAGTTCACTAGTTATCGTTTGCGTCTATACAAGCACTTTGATTCTCGAAAGGTTCATATTGAAATGAGCAGGGAGAACAATTTAATGAAAAACTCGTATGTTGTGCATCATTTTTTGAGATTGACGATTTTACTGGGCTTCTCAGTACTCTTAGCATATTTAACGTTGTCGGGGGAAATTCTTCTTTTTATTGCACCGCAGCTTGTGAAATATGTAGATATTGCTGCAGGAGGATTATTTATCTTTGCAGTTTTCCAACTCTACATCTCAATTCGTTCGTTCAAACAGCCGGCAGCTTTTTGTGCTTGCGGCGGGCACGATCACAGTCATGAACCTTCACGGTCTTTATGGAAAAACGCGATCATTTATGGATTGTTTATATTACCGCTGTTATTTGGAATATTCCTTCCTAACCAGTCCTTTGCGAGTTCGCTAGCCAAAAATAAAGGGGTGAATTTGGGAGGAACGTCTGCCTATAACAATGGTGTTCCTGCCGATTTGGCTCAGTTGGCAGGAAATGAAGACCCAGCGGCGAAAGAAATGTTTAAAACAGACAAATACAACCGAGACTATGCAAAGTTAGGGATGTTATTATATAAGCAAGATCTGATAGAAATGAAAGATGAATGGTTTATCGAAAAGCTGCAGGCTCTCAATACATTCGCCTCTAATTTTGAAGGCAAGCAAATTAAGGTTAAAGGATTCATTTATAGAGAAAATGACTTGGCCGGAAATCAATTTATTATCGGCAGAATGGCGATGACCCATTGTATAGCAGATATATCTCCTTATGGAATGATTGCCGAGGCTCAAAATGCAAGCAGTTATGCGAACGACTCATGGGTAACTATTACGGGTACCATTGCAACAACAACCTATCTTAACCAGACAGTAATTAAAATCGTTGTTCAAAATGTAGAACCTGCTGCCGCTCCAACCATTCCTTACGTTTATCCGGATTGGGACTTTGCTAAAAAACTGTAATGAGACTGCAATATTTAAACGAGCAAAGATGGAGTGATGGTTGTTATGCTGCTTAACATAGGAAGTTTCATACTAATTGTTCTGATCACAGGCTATCATATTTTTTATATGGTTCAAAGAAAAGCCATGTTGACTAGAACTGCCGGACTGACCGCAAGTTCTGCTTTTGCCTTGTTATCAAGTTTTGCATTTGGTGTTGTCGCGGCACAGACGTTGGATTTTAAATTGAGCTTAATTGTGACGATTACGATATTGTTTGCTATCATCACCGGTTTTCCCGGCGGTATACCATTCGGCGTTCAATCAGCCATAAATGGAGTATTGGCCGGTTCGATGGGGGCGATGCTTGGAGCTATCATAGGCAGTCTGTTTTTCAGATCGAATCTGGTTGTCATGGTTGCAGATATTGTGTTCGTTTCGGCTGTATTTTTCGTTCAGAAAACTATGGATTGGCGCCTAAATAAAAACGTTAAAAAAAAGAAATCCAAGAAGCCTTCGCTTCGGAAGCCTGTATACACCAGTACAATTGTACTAATTGTATGCATGACGGTTTCTACAGGGTATTTTTTACTGCAAAAAGATCAAATCCGCATCGGAACCATTGGCCAGCCGCAATCGCAAAAAGCGACGGTCGATGAAGAAAACGATATGCAAATCGCGACAATCGACGTCTCCGCTTCCGGGATTACCCCTAAAAATACGGAATTTAAAGCCGGTTCCATGATTAAAGCCATATTTGATGTGAAAGCGAACGCAGGAACCGATCTAAAGCTTGTTTCAAAGGATTTGAATTTTAGCGCTGATTTAAAACCAGGGAAAAACATGTTTTTATTGAATAATCCGCAGCCGGGAACCTACGAAATTATGATACAATCAAAACCGTATAAGGGCACATTTACAGTCAAAGCGGCAAAATAATTGAATTGGCTGCTGTTAGCGCGCTTAAGACTTCTTACCCTTAGGAGAGACGACTCTTACGAGAGCGGCTCTCTTTTTATTGATATACAGTTGTTGACGATTTTGCTTGTGGGCAAGCCAAAACGATGGATCGAGTGAACAAAATTTCATGTTAAGGCATTGTGTTTTTGACAAAATCTTCGTATAATTAAATATGAAATTATGCTAATCAATACTGAACATAATTTCAATTGAGAGCGTAAGGGCGGAAACGTATGAGCGGAGACAAGCTGGAGAAAATCATTGATGCAGCCAGAATGTACTATCAATTGGACTATAGTCAGCAGGATATTGCCAAAAAGCTGGGGGTATCCCGCCCGACGGTATCGCGGTTTTTGCAGCAGGCCAAAGCGGAAGGCATCGTTCAAATAAAAATTATGGACCCTACTGAAAATAACGGCAATCTGGCTTCCCAACTGGAAGAGAAGTTCCAGCTGCAAAAGGCGATTGTCGTCTCGGTTCCCCAGTACGAAGATCCCGTCGTCAAAAAATATTTGGGCGAAGCGGCCGCGGCATATTTGTATGAAATCGTCAAAGACGGCGATACGATCGCGGTTACGTGGGGCACGACTTTATATGAGGTAGCCGTTCAATTGCAGAACAAGCATGTGAGGGACGTATCGGTCGTCCAGCTTAACGGCGGTGTCAGCTACTCGGAGACGAATACGTACGCCTCGGAAATCGTTCATCTTTTTGGCGGGGCGTTCAATACGAATCCGCATTTTTTGCCGCTGCCCGCGATCGTCGATCACGCTGTCGTCAAGCAGGCGATTGAAGCCGACCGGCATATACGCAAAATATTGGATATGGGCAAGAAAGCCAATTTGGCGGTATTTACGGTTGGCGTGCCGACCGAGGATTCCGTTTTGATCAGAGCGAACTATTTTTCCCCGTCCGATTTGGAGATCATTCACGCCAAGGGCGCCGGAGATATTTGCTCCCGGTTCATCGATCTGGAAGGCAATATTTGCAGCGAAGAGCTCGACCGGCGGACGATCGGGATCGATTTGGCGGAGCTGAGAAACAAGGAAAAGTCGATTTTGGTAGCCGGCGGCGTCAAAAAAGTGGATGCCATCCACGGCGCTATCTGCGGGAAGTATACGAATACGTTAATTACGGATCAATTCACGGCAAAATATTTGCTTGAATACCAGTCTTGATCATACAATTCATAGAGCAGTTGAAAAATAGGAGGAGAACAAAATTGGAAGTAAAGGAATGGATCGAACAAACTGTGCAAAAAGTGTTGGCTGAAGCCGGGAGCCAGCCTGCGAATACGGGAACGGCCGGTTCGCAAGGAAACGAAACAGGGCCGGAGATTGCTGCGCTTATCGATCATACGTTGTTGAAGCCCGATGCCTCCAGGGATGAAATTGTAAAGCTGTGCGGCGAAGCCAAGCAATACGAGTTCGCGACGGTTTGCGTGAATCCGCATTGGGTGCCTTTGGCTGCGGCGGAGCTGGCGGGCTCGAAAGTCGGCATTACGACGGTCATCGGATTTCCTCTGGGCGCGACTACGACTTTTGCCAAAATGGCCGAAGCGCGGGACGCTATCGCAAACGGCGCTACCGAAATAGACATGGTCATGAATATCGGCGCGCTCAAATCCGGCGATCTGGACGCCGTGAAAGCGGATATTGAAGGCGTCGTGCTTGCGGGCCGCGGGCAGGCTGTAGTCAAGGTCATTTTGGAAACGGGCCTGCTGACTGACGAGGAAAAAGTGAAAGCGAGCCTGCTCAGCAAACTGGCCGGGGCCGATTTTGTCAAAACGTCGACCGGCTTCGGACATGGCGGCGCTACGGCGGCAGACATCGCTTTGATGAGAAGGACCGTAGGCCCGGAAATGGGCGTGAAAGCGTCCGGCGGGGTCAGAGATATCGATACGGCCCGGAAAATTATCGCTGCCGGTGCCACCCGCATCGGAGCCAGCTCCAGCATCGCCATCGTTACCGGAGGCAAAGGCGAAGGATATTAAAAAGAAACAGGCCGATTGCTGCAATCGAGCCTGTTTTTTATTTAAGCAGCGCTGCCGAAAGCGGGCGTCAGCCGATCGTAATTTTGCCTTCCGGGTAGCGGTACAGCTCTTTTTTCGTTTTGGGGGTCAACGTGTAGGCCAGCGTGACGGGTCCGAGACGGCCGATAAACATCAGCGCCATGATCAGTATTTTGCCGAAAGTGGTGAGTTTGGGCGTTAAGCCCAGCGACATGCCTGCCGTGCCGTAGGCGGACGTCACCTCGAACAAAATGCCGAGGAAAGGAAAGCTTTCGGTCGTTGACAGCACCATGGAAGCGACGACGATCACGATAAACGAAAGCAGGGCGAACGTAATGGCTTTATAGATGCGGTCTTTGGCCATGCGGTGCCGGAACAGGACGATATCCTCTTTGCCGCGGATCATAGCGATCAGTGCGCCTATAAGAATGGCGAAAGTGGTTACTTTAATGCCTCCGCCTGAAGATCCGGGAGCTGCGCCGATGAACATCATAATGATGACAAAAAATTGCGTCGCCTGCCTGAACATGCTAATGTCGACGGTACTCATCCCGGCGGAGCGGGCGGTCACCGACTGGAACAGCGCGCCGAATATTTTGCCTGTTGCCGATAACGGATTCAGCGTCAGCGGGTTCGTATATTCGAATACGAAAATGACAACCGTTCCGATGGCGATCAATCCGCCCGAGACGGACAGCACGACTTTGCTGTGCAGGGTGAGTTTCTTTGTGCTGCGGTAGCTCAAAAGATCGCCGATAACGATAAATCCGACCCCGCCGAGCACAATCAGGACGATTGACACGATATTTATATAAGGATCGTCTACATAATACATCAAACTGCCGGGTCTGTCCGGCATGCCGCTGAACAAGTCGAACCCCGCATTGTTGAAAATGGAAATGCTGTGAAAAACGCCGTAATATACGGCCTGGCCCGGCGGCATTTCAAAGAGCCAGCGGATCGACAGCAGGACGGCACCCGACAATTCGATGACCAGAGCGTATACAATCACTTTGCGTATGAGCCGGACGATTCCTTCCGTGGAACCGTGGTTCATCGCTTCCTGCAAAATGAGGCGCTCCTGAAAGGAAATCCGCCTGCGGAAGACGAGGGCGATCAAAGTGGCTACCGTCATAAATCCGATCCCGCCGATTTGCACAAGAACGATGATCACCGCTTGACCGAAAATGGAGTAGTGTTCCCCGATATTGACAAGGGAAAGTCCTGTCACGCAAGTGGCCGATGTCGCCAAAAACAATGCGTCGATATAAGCGGTGCTTGTCCCGTCCGCGGAGGCGATGGGCAAAGACAAAAGCAGGGAGCCGATACAAATAATAGTTAAAAAACCGATGGCTAATACTTGCGGCGGATTCAGCCGGATTCGAAACATGAAGTCTACCTCGCTTGAATGAATTGCGTATTTTAAACATCCAACATGCGATCTATTCTAGTATCCCGGGATTGGATTGTAAAGAAAAAAAGCGGTTTTCACAACATCTTCAAACGAGCGTCCTGCGAAAAAGTTCATAAAAGTTAAAAATGTGCACAAGGCAAATCTTCGAAAATAGCATAAACATGTCCCGAAATTCAGTTTCCTTGGCCGTACGCGCTCTGAAATAATCGGAATTGTACGTGAATATGAAGGAAATGGGGGTAACACATGCAAAAAAGAAAGAACAGATTCTTGTCTATGCTCGTCATCATTGCGCTGGTCGCGGGCTTGTTTCCGTTTGTACCGGCCGTGAACGTATCGGCTGCGGCTGCGGCTGCGGATCCTAATTTGAAGCTGTGGTACAAATTCGACGAGACGAGCGGGACGACGGCCGCGGATTCGTCCGGCAACGGCAACGACGGCACGCTCAGCGCAGGCGCGGCATTTACAGGAACGGGCGCCGTGCAATTGAACGGCTCGACCGGCAGCGTGCAGATGCCTAACAATCTGCTCGCCGGAGTAACGGACGTAACGGTTGCGACGAACGTCTGGGTCGATTCCGCCAATGCCAGACCTTCGTGGATTTTCAGCTTCGGCAGTGCGGCGGATGCCGGTTCCGCAAGCGGCACGAAGTATTTGGGCCTCCTGCCCGCCGACAACGGCAGCGGCAACGGAAGCTTCCGCTTCGCCATTACGACGAACCGCTGGACAGCCGAGCAGGGCGCGGGCCGGAGCGGCAATCCTTTGGCCAAGGGCGTATGGAAAAACATCGCCGTCACGATGGCCAAAAACAGTTCGGACGCTTATTATACGGGGATTTTGTATGAGGACGGCGTCGAAATTGCCAGGAACGCGATGATGACGACTACGCCCAAGGATTTGGGCAATACGGCGTACAATTTTATCGGCAAGCCGGCTTACTCCGGAGACAAATGGTTCAAAGGACAAATCGGCGATTTTCGCCTCTATACCCGCGCTTTGAGCGCGACGGAAATCCGGGGCGTCATGATTGAAAATGTAAGCGACAGCCAGGGCGTGCAGATGGCCAAACAGGTTTTGGATTTGGGCGATCTGTCGGCCGTTAAGGCCAATATCGCGCTTCCGGTTGCGATCGATGGCGGGGTTGCCGTTTCTTGGAGCTCCGACCGGCCGGATATCATCGGGAACGACGGTACTGTGCACAGATCTCCGGACGGGGACACTACCGTGCATTTGACGGCCACGATCAGCAAGGGAAGCGCGAGCGACACCAAGACTTTTACGGCAACCGTCCTGCAATTGAAAACGATCGTTTCACTGGATTCCATTTCGTATGCGCTTCCATTCGTCAATGAGACGCACACTACGGTGCTTACGGCTTCCTATCCGGACGGCACGACGGAAGACGTTACTGCCAAAGCGGCGATCGTCTCTTCCGATCCGACAGTCGCGACAGTCGATGCAGCGGGGGTCGTCAAAGGAATCCAACCGGGGACGGCCACGATTACGCTGACGTATCTTGGAAGCGATTACCAGGTTAGCGTGAAAGTGGTACAGGAACCTAATTTGAAGCTTTGGTACAAAATGGATGAGACAAGCGGCACGACAGCTGCGGATTCGTCCGGCAACGGCAACAACGGCACGCTCAGTGCAGGCGCGTCTTGGACGGCCGGCAAAGGAACCTTGGGCGCCGTTTCTTTGAACGGGTCGTCGGGGTCCGTGCAAATGCCGAACAACCTGCTCGCTGGAGTTACCAATGTAACCGTCTCAACGAACGTATTCGTAGACCCGGCCAATGCCCGGCCTTCGTGGATATTCAGCTTTGCAAACGTTGCCGACGCCGGTTCTGCAAGCGGTACCAAGTATTTGGGACTTATTCCCGCGGATAACGGCAGCGGCAACGGAAGCTTCCGTTTCAGCATCACGACAGACCGCTGGTCCGCGGAACAAAGCGCATCGCGCAGCGGGGTGCCGCTGGGCACAGGCGTCTGGAAACATATTGCGCTCACAATGTCCAAAAATAGCTTGGACGCGTTTTACACGGGAATTTTGTACGAAGATGGGACGGAAATCGCCAGAAACACGACGATGACGACCACCTCCAAAGATTTGGGCAATACGCTTTATAACTTTATCGGCCGACCCGCTTATTCCGGAGACAAATGGTTTAAAGGAAAAGTTTCCGATTTCCGTCTGTACGACAGGGCGCTCAGTCCGGCGGAAATTAAAGGGATTGCCGCAGAACTGGCGTATCAGGACGTTCTGACGGATCAAGCCCAACTGACGCTGGGCGATACCGGCGCGGTCAAGGCGAAGCTTACGCTGCCTGAGTCGGGCGCGAACGGCACGGCGATTACGTGGAAATCGGACGACGAGTCTACGGTTAACAGCCAAAGCGGAGCCGTCGTTCGCCCGGTACATGGCGCCGGAGACCGCACGGTTACGTTGACGGCCGCCTTGGAGAAAGCAGGCTTGAAAGAAACGAAAGCGTTCTCAGTCAAAGTGCTGGAGCAGGCCAGCGATGCCGATTCGGTCGCATGGGACGCGGCTGCCCTGACGCTGGGCGGCGATATCGCTGCGCTCAAGCACGATCTAGCGCTGCCGACGGTCGGGGTGGAGGTTTCCGCAATCTCTTGGGCTGCGAGCGATAGCTCGGTCATCAATCCCGCCACAGGCAAGGTGCGCCGCCCGGCCAAAGGATCGCCGAGCGCGATCGTCACGCTGACGGCAACGCTGACCAAAGGCAGCGAGCATGCGCAGAAGACGTTTACCGTGACTGTGCCGGCGCAAGAAGCTTATGCGGGCTTCCTGCTTTCGTATTTTAAAGCGGCCGACGAGTCGCTGTATCAGGCGTACAGCCGCGACGGCCTGCATTGGACGGCTCTGAACAAGGGCAAAAGCGTGCTCAAAGCCGATGTCGGCAACAAGTCCGTCCGCGATCCGGACATTATTCGCGGCCAGGACGGCGTATACCATTTCCTGTCCACGGATTCATGGACGAGCACGAATTTGCTGATCTACGATTCGACGGATCTTGTTCATTGGACGAACGGCCGGACGGTGCCTTTTGCGCCGGGCAACAGCACGGATGCATGGGCGCCGGAAGCGTATTACGACCCTGCCCACAACAACTACGTGGTGATCTGGTCGTCCAAAGTCCCGGGGAATCCGGTATCCGGCGAGCACAGAGTTTATTACAGAACGACGACTGATTTTGTCAATTTTTCAGCTCCCAAGTTGTTTGCCGATCCGGGCCACGATCAAATCGATTCGACGGTAATCGAAGATAACGGCATTTACTACACGTATTACAAGGATGAAAGAGCGAACGATCCCGCGGCGGCGCCAAGCGGCAAAGGGATCAAGATGGCCGTATCGACGACCGGGCTGACCGGAGCTTATGATACGGCAAGCTATCCGAACGCGGTTATTCCTCCGCAGGTGGAGGGTCCTTCCGTCATCAAATCGCCGACATCCGGCAAATGGTATATGTACGTGGACGGATTCAACAACGGAACATATACCGGATACAGCGCCACCGATTTGGCATCGGGGAACTGGACGCTTATGAATGACGCCGATTATCAGCTTCCGACAGGCGTGCGTCACGGCAATATAATGGAAATCACGGAAGAGGAGATTCAAAAGCTTCTCGCCGGTTATGCGACCTTGACGGACATTCCGGCCATCGATCTGACCATCGACGTCGGAGATTCCTTGAATTTGCCGGCGGCCGTGGACGCCACGTTCAGCGACGGAACGGTCAGCCGCGTCAATGTGACCTGGGACGCCGTCGATCCGAGCATGTACCAGACGGCCGGAAGCTTTGAAGCAGCGGGCAAAGTGGCGGATTCGGCCCTCAAGGCGAAAGCCAGAGTGACGGTAGGCGCTCCTGTCATCAAGCGTCCGGCCGGAGTCAGCGTTGCCGCGAACGCGTCGGACTCGATGAGCCTTGTGTGGAATGCCGTTCCGGGAGCAACCGGCTATAACATCTACCGGTCGTCCCAGCTTTACGGGACGTATACACGCGTGAATGCGTCGCCGGTAGCGGCAAACGCTTTTACGGACACAGGCTTGAGCGCAAGCACCACGTATTATTATGCGGTGTCCGCGGTAAGCGCGGCAGGCGAGTCGGCCAAGTCCGACAGCGCCGTCGCCAGAACAGGGCCTGCATCGATCGACAGCGGCACATTCTGGTACGACAACAACGGCAATAAAATCCAGGCCCATGGCGGCGGCATCATCAAAGTGGGCGACACGTATTACTGGTTCGGCGAAGATAAGTCTACGGACCAAGCGCATTTTTACAACATCAAGGTTTACGCGTCCAAAGATTTGAAGAGCTGGACGTTCAGGAACAACGTACTTACGGCGACGTCCAAAGACCGGAACGGCAATCCGGCTGCGGATCTCGCGAACAGCAACATCGAGCGGCCCAAAGTGATTTATAACGAGGCTGCTCGTAAATACGTGCTGTGGATGCACTATGAAAATGCGACGGATTACGGCTTGGCCCGGGTGGCCGTAGCTACCTCCGACACGGTCGACGGGGATTACACGTACATCGCCAGCTTCAGGCCGAATCCCGCCGATCCGGATCATACGGCGCCGTCGGTCGGCAACGATTCGCGGGATATGACCGTATTCAAGGACGATGACGGTTCGGCATACCTGATCTCATCGTCGAGCGTGAATGCCGATATGATTTTGTACCAGCTTACGGACGATTATTTAGGCATTAAAAAGCAGATCGGCAAAATATATACGGGCCCTTACCGGGAAGCCCCGGCCATCGTGAAAAAAGACGGCATCTATTACCTGATCACGTCCGGAGCAAGCGGCTGGTATCCGAATCAGGCGATGTATTCGACCACGACGAACATTCAGGATATCGCTTCCTGGACGCCGCTCGCGAACTTGGGCAATTCCTCCGCTTTTTATTCGCAATCGTCGTATATTGTGACGGTCGAAGGAAGCGAGAAAACGTCGTACATTTTGTACTCGGACAGGTGGGTCCCTTCCAAATTGGGCGATTCCACGTATATTTGGCTGCCTCTGACCTTGAACGGCACCAGTGCGTCCATGGATTATTATGACAGCTTCCTGCTGGACGCGGCGGCGGGCACGATCACGATTCCGCCGTCGAATCCGCTCATTTCGCAAGGGAAGCCGGCAACGGCAAAATCGGCAGCCTCAGGCTATCCGGCGACGAATGCGAATGACGGCAGCTACGGCACAAGCTGGGTATCTTCCGGCAACTATAACTGGCCGCAATGGTGGCGGGTTGACCTTGGCGCCAATTACGACCTGAGCAATATTCAAATATCGTGGTTCATGGTGAAGGGCTCGGAAGCTTATTACAAGTACAAAATCGAAACGAGCACCGACGATGTCAACTACACGGTCGCGCTCGACAGAACGAACAATACGACATACGGATTTACGTCCGACAAGCTTACGGGCAAAGCCAGGTACGTCAGAGTCAATATGGTCGATGCCGTGCTGTGGAACAATCCGAACAACAACTGGTACACGCCGCAATTGGCGGAAGTCAAAGTATTCGGCACCTTGAGCGGCAAGCCGTCCGGACTTGCGGCGGGAACAGTAACTTCGTCATCGGCACAGCTTGGCTGGGATGCGCTTCCTGAAGCGTCGGGCTACAACGTATACCGATCCGCGACTGCGGACGGAACGTACGTGTTGACGAACGCTTCGCCGGTGCAGGGGAACTCCTACACGGACGCCGCTCTGAAGCCTGCGACGACTTACTACTATAAAGTGGCCGCTATTGTCGATGGTGCGGAGATCGGCAAATCGGATGCCGTTTCCGTAACTACCGAAGCTATGGCCGGGCCATCCGCACCGACTGGCCTCAGTGCATCGGCGTTTGGCACGAGCGCGATCCAGCTGTCGTGGAACGCTGTAGCAGGCTCGGATGCGACGGTGACGTACAACGTGTACCGTTCGATGGCTGCAGACGGCGTCTATGTAAAAATCAATGCGTCGGCGCTGCCGGCGAACTCTTATCTCGACACCGGCCTGAGCGCAGGGACGACGTATTACTACAAGGTGACGGCTGTGGGCGTCGCCGGGGAATCGGCGTTGTCGGCCGCTGCCGGAGCAACGACTGAAGCTGTAGTCGTGCCGGGAGCGCCAGCAGCCCCGACAGGCCTGAACGCGACAGCGTTCGGCCCGGGCGCGATTCAGCTGTCGTGGAACGCTGCGGCAGGCTCGGATGCGACGGTGACGTACAACGTGTACCGTTCCGCGACAGCCGACGGTGTCTACGTGAAAGTCAACGCAGTTGCGCTGCCCGCGAATTCTTATCTCGACACGGGCCTGAGCGCAGGGACGGCGTACTTCTACAAGGTGACGGCTGTGAACAGCGCCGGGGAATCGGCATTATCGGCCCTTGCCGGAGCAACGACCGATGCTATAGTCCTGCCGGGAGCGCCGCCGGCCCCGACAGGTCTCAGCGCGACAGCGTTTGGCACGAGCGCGATCCAATTGTCTTGGAACGCTGTGGCAGGCTCGGATGCGACGGTGACGTACAACGTGTACCGTTCCGCGACTGCTGACGGTATTTATTTCAAAGTCAACGCGGTTGCGTTGGCCGCGAACTCTTATCTTGACACGGGCTTGAGCGCAGGGACGGCGTATTATTACAAGGTGACGGCGGTCAATGCATATGGGGAGTCGCTTGTATCGGAGCGCGCTTTGGCTGTGACACAAAGCAGCGGCGACAATGGCGGCAGCGATAGCGGAAGCAGCAATGGAACCGGCAGCGCAAATAGTCAAGGCGGCGATCCAAAAGCGGACCAACCGGGCACCGTAACCGTATCGCCTGATCGGCTGCATCCGGGAACGGACGGCAAAGTCAAGGTAGAAGTAAAGGCTCAAACTTCCGAAGTGAAGCTGCCTGCGAATACCGCGGACCTGCTGACCGGGAACAAGCTGGAGGTAAAAGCGGATGGGCTGTCATTGTCCATACCGTCCGAACTGTTCAAGCAGCTGGCAGGCATGGCTGCCGCAGAGGATAGCCGGAACGGCAGCATCTCGCTGAAGTTCAAATCCTTGCCGGCGCAGGACATTCAACATGCGATAACCAAAGGCCAAACGGCCGGACAGCAGCAAATCAAGCTTGCCGGAGAAGTCTACGAGCTTAGCTTGACCCTTACATCGCCAGACGGCAAAACAGTCAGTTTGACGAAATTCAATCAGCCGATTACCGTCCGCTTCAAAGTGAGTGCGTCCGCAGATCCGAAATTGACCGGCATTTATTACATCGCTGACGACGGAAGCATGGAATATGTCGGCGGAACGTACGATAACGGCGAGATGGTTGCGGAGATTCACCATTTCAGCAAATATGTGCTGCTGGAAGTAACCAAGACGTTTACCGATGTACCCGGTACGCATTGGGCCAGCAAGGTGATCAGGGAGCTGGCGGCGAAACAAATCGTAGGCGGCACCGGACCCGCCGTGTTCGAACCTGAACGCAGCGTGAACCGCGCCGAGTTTACCGCGCTTTTGGTGCGGGCGATGAAGCTGACCGGAGCCGGAGCCGTATCATTCGCCGACGTGCCGGGCAATGCCTGGTACGCGCAGGACCTTGCGGCCGCGGTAAAAGCAGGCGTTGTCAACGGCAAGAGCAGCGAGCTTTTCGCGCCGGACGCTTCGATTACCCGCGAGGAAATGGTCGCGATGATGCTGCGGGCTTACAACGCCGTTCACGGTGAGGCTGCCGCAGGCCAGGCCGGCGCTTCGTTTGCGGATGAATCGAACATTTCATCCTGGGCTGCACCGTATGTGCATACGGCTGCGGCGATGCATCTGATTCAAGGCCGCGAGTCGGGCCAATTCGACCCGCAGGGAATCGCCACCCGGGCGGAAGCGGCGCAAGTTATCTACAACCTGCTGAATCCGTGAGATAAACCTTTATCGAGGTCTTTCGAAGATGAGCGACCGCGGTTAGAGGTAGGTTTATTCGCCAATAAGAATGCTGTTCTACGCGCTTTAGCGCTGTAAGAACTTAAACATTCTTATGTGGTAAAAAAAGTTGGACCGCCCTTCAAGGGCGGTCCAACTTTTTTACGTACCGTCTTCCGACGAGATCCCGGCGGATTGCGTGTGCTGCCGGCGGAAATCGTTCGGCGTGATGCCGTTGTACTTTTTGAACTTTCTGTAAAAGTACGAATCGCTCGTAAATCCGGTCTTTTCCGCGATTTCCGCCACCGAGAGGGAACTGTGCATGAGCAGTTCTTTCGATTTGTTCATCCGCACGTCCTGGATGACATCCGTAAGCGCTACCAGTGTATGCTGTTTATACAGCCTGCTGATGTAAATAGGCGACATATCAAGCTCGTCGGCTATGGAGTTCAGGGACAGGTTCTGATTGGCGTAATCTCTCTCGATGATGTCGTTCATTTTTTTAATCAATTCCACATGCTTCGTGCTTCTTTTTTCATCCAGCTTTTTGTGCAGCTGCTCGAACAAGCGGTAAAACTGCGCGTTGATTTCCTCGATCGTTTCCACTTGATTCAGCGAAGCGATCGTCGTATCGAGATAGAGCGGAATTGACATTGCGTTGTTTTTATTGATCGTATTAAGCACGTTATTAACGGTCAGCGTTAAATGCGATATGGCCAACTGCACGACGGAGTAAGGAAATTCGGCGGTTTCGCGCACGATTTCCGCGTAAATGGCTTCAGCTTCGGCGGAATCCCCGGTCATCAGGCTGTCGACCAGCTGTTTTTCCTTTTGCACGGGGAATTTGTATTCTTTGGACCGGTAGCCCATAACTTCCTCCGAACGGATGATGCAGCCGCGGCCTCTGAACAGCCTGTGGTACGAAGCTTCCAGCAGTTGTTTGTAAAGAAGGATGCACTGGCCGGCATTATCCTGCAACGGGCCGATCGTGATGGAAACCGACAGCTTGAGATAGGCGGCAATGGACGTTTGCATTTTGTGCAGCATATCAGTGAAAGCGTCTTGATCCCAGACGAAGTTGGAATCCTGCGCGGAGAGCAGCAGCAGAATGTGATCGTCTCCCATGTCGATCCCTTCGGCTTCAAAGTTAGCGGAAACTCCAATTTCCGAACATATGTTCATCACCGCATACCGCAGCAGCTTGAACTGATCCTGAAATTTATCGGTATTGTCGGCAAAATGATCGATCTTCACCATAATCAGCAAAGACGGGTGCCCGATGTTGACTTTTGACCCGAAATAACGCAATTTTTCCTGCAGCGCGACGGGATGGTACACTTCTCTGCCCATAATAATATTTCTCAGGAAATCTTGCCGCAATATTTGTAAATTGTCGCGTTTCTCGATTTCCAGCGTTTTCAATTTGCGGATGACTTTATCGATCGGATCGAACAGTCTGCGCGATGTGAAAATAGAAATCAACAGGCCGGCAAGCAGAATCGTTGCGCTGATGTAGATCGTTTTCGTCCTCATGCTCGTAATTTCTTGCGTGATGACCGAATACGGGGTCGTGCGAACGTACCGCCAGCCTAGCGAATCCGGCGCCGTGTAGGTAATGAGCGATTTGACGCCGTCAATGGTGTCGACAACATATCCCGGTGACGATGCGTCGGCTGTAATTTTCGCAATGTAGCTTTTATCCGCATAGCTGGTCAATATCGGGTTGTCGCCATCCGTGGACAGCAGCACGCCGTCTTTGTTAATGATGAACTCTTTGCTGGAGCGGTTGTTCGCCACGCTTTTCAAATATTTATTGAAAAAAGATTCCGAAATGTTAACGATAACGGCGGAATTGAGCGTTTTGTTAATGTTGATGGCGTCGTAGCACAAATAGGAATAAATGCCGACCTTCGGAGCTCCCGGCAGCCCGTTTACTCCCGGATTATACGCCCTGGGTATCGGCAGAAAAGGCGTGTAATCCTGAAAATGGTCCAAAATTTCCACCATGCTTTGATCGCCCAACTGCGATTTGGTTTGGGTTCCGCTCTGAAAATTGTTGGAGCTTACGTAGAAAAGTTCCGATTTGCCGTTATACACGTAGATCGAATCGATGAAAGGCATGGCCAGACGGTAATTGTTCAACTGTTCCATAGCGCTGGTTACATCGTAAATATCAGGCTTGTCATAAAAGAGCAGCTTGGAAACAACGAAATCCCGGTAAATTTGAAACGATAGGGAGGTAGCAGTTTCCGTCACTTTTAAAATTTCCTGACTGGTCTGCATCAGGCTGTTCGAGTCGGATTCATACACCTGCTTGAGCGCGATATTATCGAAATTAACATAAAGAATCGTTGAGGATACAAGCAAGGTAACGACGATGCACAAAATGATGCTGATTAAAATATTGCGGTACACGTTCTTGTTGTCTTGCGTACGCTCTCTCATGTAACCACCCCCCTTACTCGTAGAAAAGTATATCGTACCTATTTTGCTCTTGCAATGGAAATCGGATGGGCCGAAGGGCGGGAATGGCGCCAAAAAGCCGAAAAATCCATGAATGTTTAAAATGTGCATACCCGGAAAAGCCGCCAAATCTGCAAATAATTCATGTTTGGTCGCATATATTCAGTTTCGCTGACGGATTTGTTCCGTATATAATTCGAACATGACCCGCAGATATCGACGCAATTAAATTTTCTTAGTAGGGAGGCTTTTCAGCATGGTGCGAAAGAATGGGTTCTTGTACGAGCTAAACAAAAACAAAATTTTGTTTCTCATGATAGCGCCAACGTTATTGTTTTTCTTCATCAATTCATATGTGCCGATGGTGGGTATTTACTTCGCCTTTACCCGGTTCGATTTCAACGGGGGGCTGTTCGGAAGTCCGTTTGTCGGGCTGGATAATTTCAAATTTCTTTGGAATTCGGGAGCGCTGTGGACACTGACGAGAAATACGGTCGCTTACAATCTTGCTTTCATTGTGTTTGTGAACGTAGCCGCGATTTTCTGTTCCATTATGTTAAGCGAGATGAGAGGCAAGTGGTTTAAGAAAATAACGCAATCCGTCATGTTTTTGCCTTACTTCATTTCGTTCGTATTATTGAATGCGATCGCTTATAACATGTTCAACTACGATACGGGCTTTGTGAATACGACGCTCAAGGGGCTCGGCTCCAATCCGGTCGATATTTACAATACGCCTGTCGCATGGATCTTCTTGCTGGTCGCCTTTTACGTATGGAAAAACTTGGGCTACACGATGGTCATTTATCTCGCTTCCATTACGGGGATCAGCGACGAATACTATGAAGCCGCGAAAATCGACGGCGCGAACATCTTCCAGAGAATCTGGTACATTACGCTGCCGATGCTGAAGCCGACCTTTATTATTTTGCTTCTGTTCGCTTTGGGCAGCATTATGAAAGGCCAGTTCGACCTGTTCTATCAGCTCATCGGCAACAACGGGATTTTGTACAATACGACGGACATTCTGGATACTTACGTATTCCGTTCGCTTAAAGTGACGTTCGACATCGGCATGGCGACTTCGGCCGGATTGTTCCAATCCTTGTTCGGATTTGTTTTGATCATGACGGTAAACTACTTCATTAAAAAATCGAACGAAGAATACGCGCTTTTCTAGGAGGTGGCCGCATTGAAAATCAAGACTATTGATTCTACGTTGTTCAATATCATCGCATATTTGATTATTATCGGCCTTTCGATCATCTGTATCTTTCCGTTTCTTCTGCTGCTGTCGGGGTCGTTCACGGATAACGAATCGATTGTCCGTGACGGCTATCATTTGATCCCGAAGGTGTACTCGCTGGCAGCGTATGATGCCGTACTGACGTTTCCGCAAAAAATATTGAAGGCTTACGGGGTAACGATCTTCGTTACGGTTGTCGGAACAACGCTAGGACTGTTCATGATGACGATGGCCGGATACGTGCTGCAGAGAAAAGATTTCAAATACCGCAACCAGCTGTCCTTCTACATCTATTTTACAACGCTGTTTGGCGGAGGGCTTGTGCCTTGGTACATTATGATAACCAAATATTTGCAGCTGACCGATAGTTTCGCGGCGCTCATCTTCCCGGGGTTGATGACGCCATTCCTGATCATATTAATGAGAAGCTTCATTAAATCGGCGGTTCCCGACGAGCTTACGGAGTCATCGAAGATCGACGGAGCCAACGATTTTACGATCTATTACCGCGTGGTGCTGCCGCTGGCGATGCCAGGTATCGCGACAGTAGGCTTGTTCCTGGCATTGCAATATTGGAACGGCTGGTTCTCGACTTCCCTGTTCATCAACGACCCGAATAAATATGAGCTGCAGTATTTCCTGTACGACATCATTAATACCGCTTCAGCCGTTTCGCAGCTGGGCACAAGCACCGGGGTGTCGTTCGGGCAGGAAATTCCTACGGAATCCACCAAGCTCGCCATGGCGATGATTGTTACCGGTCCGATCCTCTTTTTGTATCCGTTCGTGCAAAGGTTTTTCGTCAAAGGATTAACGATTGGCGCTGTCAAAGGTTAGAACTGAACCGGATTCGATCCGTCAGCTAACATATATCATTCATAATAAAAAGGGAGGATTTGCATGAAAAGCAAAACAAAAAAAATGTACAGCGCATCGCTGGCGCTGGCACTTGCAGGCTCCGTCGTTGCCGGCTGCAGCAGCTCTACCGCACCCGCAGCCAGCCCGGCGGCAGGAGGTCAGGCATCGCCTGCGTCTTCCGCAGCCGCGGGGTCGACAGGACTGGATACTTCGAAGAAAGTCGAATTGCAGTTTTATATGTTAGGCCCTGCTCCTAAGGATCTTCCGGTTATCGAAGAAGAAATCAACAAAATGGCGCTCAAGGACTTGAACGCGACTGTCAAATTTAATTTCACGACGTGGACCGACTGGGATCAAAAATACAAGCTGCTCCTGTCATCCGGCCAGCCGATCGACCTGATTTTCACAGCCGAATGGACACAGTATCAAGCCTATGCGAAAAAAGGAGCGTTCCTGCCGCTGGACGACCTGCTTCCTAAAGCAGCTCCCAAATTGAACAGCTTCGTGCCGAAAGATATGTGGGATGCCGTTAAAATCGACGGAAAAATTTACACCGTTCCCGCCACATACAAAGAGTACGTGACAACAGGCTTTATATGGCGCGAAGATCTCCGTGCGAAATTTAATTTGCCGAAGCCGGACTCGCTGGCCAACTTTGAAGCTTACCTGGACGGCATCAAGAAAAACGTGCCGGACATTACGCCTCTGGCGGCAAACAGCGACGTGAGGCAAAACCTGTCCGATTTGTACAAAAACTTGACGATCGATCCGATCGGAGCGGTTCCTTACGGTCTTCAAATTCCTTATAAAAACCCTATGGAAGTCACTTCTTACTGGGGTTCGCCTGAACACTTGAAAGAGCTGCAAACTTACAAAAGATGGCAAGACAACGGTTACATGACGAAAAACGTCCTGAACGTGAAGGATTCGATGACAGACCTGATCACCAACGGCAAGGCCGCAGCCAACTTGGGCGACAATCCGAGCCGTTATAACGATCAGAAGATTAAAATCGCTGCCGCCCATCCGGATTGGCAAATCGAATACTACCCGGCTCCTCTGATCAAAGGACATGCAGAGCCGGTGCATCCGATCCACAACGGTTTTGCGATTCCGAAAAGTAGCAAAAATCCGGAGAGAGCGCTTGCTTTCTACGAAAAATTGGTTACTGATAAATCGTACAATCTGTTGACGCAGTATGGTATTGAAAACAAGAACTACAAGGTCGAAAACGGTTACTACACGATGATCGGCGATGCGAACAGCAACGGCTTCCCAAGAGAAGGCATGCAAAGCTGGGCTTGGAGAAATCCGGAGTACATGTTGTTTGACAAAGGCTACGACGGCGTTAAAAAGATTTTCCAAGAGTTGGACAAAATCCAGTCTCCTGACAAGTTTACCGGCTTTGCCGAAGACTACACCAGCTATCAGGCGGAGAAAGCCGCTTTGGAGCAAGTTGAGAAGCAATACCTGTATCCTTTGGAAGCGGGCCTTGTAGCGGATGTAGAAGGCGGACTCAAAACATTTATGGAAAAAGCGAAAGCGGCCGGCTTGGATAAAATCCAGGCGGAATACAAAAAACAATGGCTGGAATACGTGAAAAACCAAGGAATTAAATAGTTCGGAACGCTTAGGGGCGCGCAGCCGATTGTCATCCTGTATGACAGTTGCTTGCGCGCCTCTGTCATTTTTTTCTGCATAAGTCTACAAAAAACAAAGGAATTTGACACCGCTGAATGGAAATAGTACATCAGAACTAAGATGCAGGGGTAAGCAGTGATGAAAAGATTTCATTTTTTTGCGGTCATTCTCATATTCGTCGTTTTAATTTTTTGTATCGAAAATGTGCTTAAAGACTACCAGTCTTCTTTGATGCACGAATTGCAAATTTCCGAGCAGTCGCAGTTGAACACCCGGGCCAATGCGCTGAAGTCGGCTATAGACCGGAATGTGAACTTGATGGGGGCGCTGGAGGCTTACGTCAAATCGGGCTATTTGCAAAATAGGAACGATAGCGAGGTACAATATTTTTTATCTTCCCTTTACGGCGAGGTGAAAAGCTCGGCCCTAAATTTAATTATCGCCCCGGATGGAATTGCCAGGTATGTGTATCCTGTGAGCGGAAATGAAAGTTTTGTTAATTGGAGTTTGCTGAAAGATCCGCGCGAGAACGTCCAGATGCAAATCAAGCGGGCTCTGCAAACGAAAAAAATGACGCTGGACGGACCGTTCAAGCTTGTACAGGGAAATAACGGTCTGATTGCGCGGGAAGCGATCTTTCGGGACGGAGTTTTTTGGGGACTGGTGTCCGTTGGCCTGGACGTGGACAACATGCTGCAGGAAGCTGGAATCGGCGGCGGGAAAAACGGAGATATGGAAATAGCTATTCGCAGTAACGGATTTCTTGCGTTTTATGGCGACGACCAAATTTTTCAGAAGCAGCCGATGGTTGCGACAATCGTGTTTTCCGACAATGTATGGGAGCTTGGAGCGCTGCCTCAGGCAAGCGGCACGCATCGCATCGCCGAACAAATTACGCTCATTCGCGCCGCTTATTTGAGCATTTTGCTGATGGGCTTGCTGTTCTATTTATACATTGCGAGGCAGCGCAGCAAGCTCAGCGGCATGGTAGAGGTGCGTACGCAGGAGCTGCGGCATGCCAATGAAAATTTGACGGCCGTGAACGAGGAATTGCTGGCCGGGGAACAGGAGCTTCAGCAGTACACCAGCCTGCTTCAGGAATCCGAGCAGCAGCTGACGTATTTGGCTTATCATGACGTGCTGACGGGCCTCTCGAACAGAACGTATTTTCAGTCGATCCTGAAGGAAATGATCGAACGCGCCGAAAAGGATGATGCCTCGGTCAGCATCCTGTTTTTCGATCTCGACAACTTTAAAATCGTAAATGACTCCCACGGCCATCTTACGGGGGATGTGCTTCTGCAGCAATTGGTAAACCGCATTTTAAAAGAAGAGCTGCCCTATCGCTCATTCGCACGGTTCGGCGGGGACGAGTTCGCGATGCTGTTTTCCGAGCCGTATCAGGAGCAGGAGCTGCAGCGTCTTAGCGAGCATCTGCTGGAATTGCTCAAAGCGCCTTTTCACATATCCGACAAAATGTTCTTCGTCAATACGAGCATCGGCATCGCGCAATATCCGAGTGGCGGCACGACGAGCGAAGAGCTGCTGAAAAACGCCGACAGCGCCATGTATATGGCAAAAAAAGAGAGCGGAAGCACCTACCGGTTTTTCAACAGGCAGATGGAAACGAATTCGCTGTTCAAGCTGGAGATGGGGAACCATCTGCGGGAGGCGATGGAACGGGGGGAGCTGGAAGTCGTCTACCAGCCGCAAGTGGACTGCCTGAAAGGGGAAATCAGCGGAGTGGAAGCGCTGCTCCGCTGGAACCATACGACCAAAGGCGGCATATCTCCGGCGCAATTTATTCCGCTGGCCGAAGAGACCGGCCTGATCGTGCCTATCGGCGAATGGGTGCTGCGGGAAGCTTGCGCGCAAATGAAAGCATGGCACCGGATATTCGAGCGGCCGCTATCGATTTCGGTCAACCTGTCGGTGCGTCAGCTGCATGACGACAAGCTGGTCGATAAAGTGCGCCGGATTTTACGGGAAACGGGCCTGGATGCGCAGTATTTGGAAATGGAAATTACCGAAAATGTGGCCATGCAGGACGAACAGCTTGACGTGCTGCGCGAGCTGCGCAATTTGGGCGTAGCTATCTCGGTCGACGATTTTGGGACGCAGTACTCGTCGCTCAGCTACTTGAAGCGGTTTCCGGTGACCAAAATCAAGCTGGATCAATCATTTGTCCGCGGCGTTCATTCGGACAACAAAGACCAGGCGATGATCAGGGCGATCATCTCCGTCGCCAGATCTTTCGAACTGGAAATTATCGCCGAAGGCGTAGAAACCGAAGAGCAAGCAAGTTTCCTTGTAGCCAGCGGCTGCAGCCAGATTCAAGGGTATTACTTTTTCCGCCCCATGAAGGCGGAGCAGGCCGTGCAAGTGCTGCAGGACAGCTTGCAGGCCAAGCTGTCCTTCCTCGAAGCGCCCGCCGCCAGGCCGGACGGGCCGCAAGAGTAAAAACCGTCCGTAAGTACGGACGGTTTTTTTGGCCGGCGGCTGCACGCGCGCCGCAGCCGAGGGCGGAGCTGCAGCATGCGAGCAGCCGCCGCGACCGAGGGCGGAGCTGCAGCATGCGAGCAGCCGCCGCAGCTGAGGGCGGAGCTGCAGCATGCGAGCTGCCGCCGCGGCTGAAGGCGGAGCTGCAGCATGCGAGCAGCCGGCGCGACCGAGGGCGCAACTGCAGCATGCGAGCAGCCGCCGCGGCTGAAGGCGGAGCTGCAGCATGCGAGCAGCCGCCGCGGCTGAGGGCGGAGCTGCAGCATGCGAGCAGCCGCCGCGGCTGAAGGCGCAGCTGCAGCATGCGAGCAGCCGCCGCGACCGAGGGCGGAGCTGCAGCATGCGAGCAGCCGCCGCGGCTGAAGGCGCAGCTGCTCTGCACGCTTGCTGGGCGGCAAACCCGCCCGGCCGCTTCGCAAGCGCCGCGGGACAGCACCGCGCGCAAAAACCTGCAAAAGTACATCTTTTTGCACCTAAAACCGCTTGCCGGGAAAAATTCCTGCAAATTTGCAGTTTTTTTCGCCCAAATTCAATCTCAACCCCACCAAGAGCGGATTCCTGCACAAATGCAGGCTTTTCCTTCAAACGAACCGTTTCCGGCGCAAAAGCCTGCACTTTTGCAGTTTTGCGGGCACCCGGCCGCTTCGCAAGCACGCCCGCGGGACGGCATCATGCGCAAAAACCTGCAAAAGTACATCTTTTTGCACCTAAAATCGCTTGCCGGGAAAAATTCCTGCAAATCTGCAGTTTTTTTCGCCTAAATTCAATCTCAACCCCGCTAAGAGCGGAAATTCCTGCACAAATGCAGGCTTTTCCTTCAAACGAACCGTTTCCGGCGCAAAAGCCTGCAAATTTGCAGTTTTGCGGCACCCGGCCGCCTCGCAAACGTCTGCGCTTGTGCCGTCTTGAAATCTTTTCTCCCCAACTATACGCGATAAAATCACTAGTTGCTACCGAAGAGGCGAAGCCTGTACTCCTGCTATACCGGAATGTTGTACTTGTTATGGAAATGTCCGATTATTTGTCTTAGTTTGAGATCGAGTTTAAGCATTACTTCCGATATCATATCATGCGGTATTTTCTTGTAGTAGGCATGCGCAATGCCGCCGGTAATGCACGCTATCGTGTCGCTGTCCCCGCCGATGGATATAGCTTTTCTGATCGCATCTTCAAAGTCGACCGATTCCAAAAAAGCAATTATCGCTTGCGGGACAGAGCCCTGACAGCTTGGATCAAAAGAGTAGTGAGGCCGGATGTCGTCCAGCTTTTGTTCCAAATTGTATTTGAATCTACGTTGGATGGACGATTGAATTTCACTTTTCGATTTGTTGTTTTTCGCCAAAAATACGGCACAGGCCGCTGCTTGAGCGCCAATGATACCGTGTCTGTGATTGTGGGTTACAATGGCTGAGCGCCTGGACTCGATCAATGCTTCTTCCAGTGTGCTCGAAGCAAATCCAATCGGACTCACCCTCATTGCCGACCCGTTTCCATAGCTTCCGTACGGTTTGGAACGGTTGCTTGCAGACCACTCTTCAAACTTTTGACCATACCCGACATGAGGATACCATCTTGCGTACTGCCGCAGTTTATTTGCATACAGCTTTTTGCTTGCCCAATAATCTACAAGCTTAACTGGATGCTTTTTCCTGCTAAGGACAGCGTCGGCTATGGCTACTGTTAAAACAGTATCATCGGTAAATCTCGTAAACCTGTCATATAGTTTAAAGTCCGTAGTTTTGGTGTTATGCCATTCAAAAACAGATCCAATTACATCTCCGATTACCGCACCTAACATAACTCACCTCAACCAAAGTCCAACTCAATCCACCACGGCACATACTTGGAAATGGACAAGCCCGTCTTCATCTAAAACAGCCAAGCAACCTGAACTTGCATTACCGGATTAGGGCTGCCCCAAATGGGGGGGAATGCCGCCATGCAGCGCAGCAACGCAAGCGCGGGATTCGCACGCTTTTGGAGCCAGCCTCGCGCCCGCAGGGCCGCCACCCAGCTTGCTGCGGAACCGCCGCTTGCCGAGATACCTCCACGCCCCTGGCCGCGTCGACCCTGCTTGCTAAGGTACCGCTAGGCCCCTGCCGCAGTGCCGTCCGGCTTGCCGCGCCCGAGCCGCGCCCGGGCAGCCCCGCCGCCCCGCACGCCGTGTAACCGCCTCACCCAGGCCCCGCCGCGCCCGGACGGCCCCGCATGCCGCGTAACCGCCGTGCCTTGGACGCCCCGCCGCACGCCGCATGTCGCGTAACCACCGTCGCCCCGCTGCGCTCCGTCATGCCGCCTCGCCGCCTGGCTTGCCGCACGCCGCACGCCGCGTAACCGCCCCGCGGGATGCGGCAAATAGCAATCGCCCTCTACCTGGCCCAAAAGACCACAATAGAGGGCGATTTTCGCCCGCGAAGCGCGAGGCAGGCTTTTGCCAGAGGTAAGCCTTTGCCATCCATGCTTTCGCAAATGGCTACAACTGAACGACCTGCTTCTGCTGCTCTTTAAAATATACCCAATGTTTAAAGCCGATTTCCTTCAGCTTGGCTTGCACGAGCTCCCACTCATCGCCGACGCGGCTCGGGATGTGGGCATCGGAGCCGAACGTTACTTCGACGCCGTAATGGAGCGCACGTTCGAGGATTTCGTCGGACGGGTACCAGCCGCCTACGTCTTTGGTTTTGCCTGACGTGTTGATCTCAATCGCAACGCCGCATTCGCCGATCACTTGCAGCGTTTCATTGACTTTAGGCGTCGCAATGTCGGAAAAAGCGGGATAGAATCCCTTCATCGCATCGATATGTCCGAGAATGTGGAACATTCCGGCGCGGGCGGATTCCTGAATGAGGCGGTAGTATTCCTCTTTGTGCTCGATTTTCTTCTGTTCGTTCAATCCTTTCCAGCGGTTGCGGTTGAAGATGCTCACCCCGCCGGACAAATGCACGGATCCGATAATGTAATCGAACGAATATTTCGCATACTCTTTCTTGTACGTTTCGGCATGTTCGGGAAAGAAGTCCGATTCCACGCCGAGCAGGACATCGATTCGTCCGGCATATTCCTGTTTCAACTGCAGCACTTCCTCGATATAGCGGGGGAATTCGCTTTTGGCCATAGCGATTTGCGGCTGTGCATGATCTTCCGGACTGCCGAAATAGGGAGAATGGTCGGAAATTCCGATCACCGACAACCCTCCTGCGATGGCCGCTTCAATATAATCCCGAATTTCACCCTGCGCATGACCGCAGCGATCGTGGTGCGTATGTAGATCAAATTTCATGGGGCTCCCCCTCCTCATAAGCGTAATCCTTATTCCGAGCCGAGAAACTGCGTTTCCGGCATGCCTTTCAAATCCCGTAAAAACTGCTGCATGGCAGAGCTTAAATAACGACCTGATTTATATACTACACCTACGGGGTGCGTAATATCCAGTTCATTGACCTTGAGCATTTTCAATGTGCCGTGGCGAAGCTCGTCGGTGACCGAAAGCTTGGAGATGATCGCGACGCCGAGGTTCAATTCGACCATTCGTTTCACTTCCTCGCTGCTGGACAGCTCCATTACAATATGGGGAGAAACGTCGTACGATTTGAAAACCTGATCGACAAACCGGCGTCCGGCCGTTTCCGGCGAAAGCATGATAAACGGAATGTTGCGCAGCTTTTCGATCGATAAATGAGAGAAACGGCTGAGCGGGTGCTGGGAAGAAACGATCAGCTCGAACGTGTCATAGTAAAGCACGGACGTCTCCAAAGACTGATTTTTTTCAAACAAATAAGTGATCCCGATATCAATCTGGCCATTTTCCACGCTGTTCATAATTTGCGAAGAAGTCGTGGAATGAATCGTCGTTTTGATGAGCGGAAACTGATCCTGGAAGTAAGACAGTACCCGGGGAAGAATTTGCATGGCGATCGAAGTCGTTGTGCCGATATGAATATGGCCTTGAGGGGTCTGGTTGAGGTCGGCCAAGCGCTGCTTCAGGTCGCCTGCGATCCGCAATATTTTTTCGGCGTGTTCAAGGAACAGTTTGCCGCTGTCGGTCAAGGTTACAGGCTGGTTGCGATCGATCAACACGGTGCCGAATTCATCTTCAAGGCTTTTGATCTGTGCGGATACGGCAGGTTGCGTCAAGTTAAGAATTTCTCCGGCTTTCCGAAAGCTCATCGTTTTGGAGATAGTGAGCAGCGTTTCCAACTGGTTCATATTCATGCGCACACCTCCTTCTTCATGTTAGGATACAAATAAAATTTATCGAAATTGTAAAGGGAATAAAAACCTTTTCTAACCTCATTATAAGTCATGAGCGATGTGTCGGCAATGCTTCTGTATCCGATAGGGGAATATTGGGAAATGGGACAATGCTAAGAGCGGGTAATTTTCATTGCAAAATACTCAAATTTGAATATAATAATTTATATATAAAATGACGTACATGAGATAAACCTCTACCGAGGTCTTTTCGAAGATGAGCGACCGCGTTCAGAGGTAGGTTTATTCGCCAATAAGAATGCTGTTCTACGCGCTTTAGCGCTGTAAAGAACTTAAACATTCTTATGTGGTAAAGAAGGAGCTGTAAGCATGTCAGAACGCAAGTCGAATACTACCTGGGTCGTCGTGGGGCTGCTGCTGGGACTGTTGCTGGCTTCCCTCGACCAGACGATCGTTTCAACGGCCATGCCTACCATCGTTTCGAAGCTGGGCGGCTTCGAGCAATTCGTATGGGTATTTTCAGCCTATTTGATCGCCAACGTAGCAGCCATGCCGATCTTTGGCAAATTGTCCGATATGTACGGGCGCAAATTGTTTTTCCTCATCGGAATCGTCGTGTTTATGATCGGCTCCGCGCTTTGTGGAACTTCCGCTTCGATGACTCAATTGATCGTATATCGCGCCATTCAGGGAATCGGCGGCGGGGCGCTGATGCCGATCGCGTTTGCGATTATTTTCGATATTTTTCCGCCCGAGAAGCGCGGGAAAATGCAGGGGCTGTTCGGCGCCGTATTCGGCATCTCCAGCGTGCTGGGGCCGGTTATAGGCGCTTATTTTACGGATTACGTGACGTGGCAGTGGATCTTTTATATCAATTTGCCGCTTGGCGTTATTTCGCTGCTGCTCATTATTTTCTCGTACCACGAGTCGGTGGAACACAGCAAGCCGAAAATCGATTGGGGCGGCACTATTTTGCTGACCGCGGCCATACTTTCGCTGATGTTCGCTCTGGAACTCGGCGGCAAAGAATACGCTTGGGGCTCCTGGCAAATCGTAAGCCTTTTTGCAGGCTTTGCCGTTTTACTATTACTGTTTATCGCAGTGGAAAAAGCCGCTTCGGAGCCGATTGTGCCGCTCGATTTGTTTAAAAACCGGCTGTTCACCTCCAGTATGGGAGCCAGCTTTGCTTACGGGGCTATTCTGATCTCCGCAGGCACTTATATTCCGATTTTCATCCAAGGCGTCTTTGAAGGCTCGGCTACAAGCTCAGGCTCCGTATTGACGCCGATGATGCTGGGAGTTGTCGCCAGCAGCGCCTTGGGCGGCCGCTTTATCGGCAACTTTTCATACCGCAACGTCCTGCTGGTTTCCATCGCCGTAGTCATCGTCGCCACGTCGCTTTTGGGCGGGATTTCCATCGAATCCAAGCGCTGGACGCTGACGATTTATATGGTGCTGCTCGGACTTGGTCTGGGCGCCAATTTTCCGGTCATATCGATGTCCGCTCTGCACAAAATCGACTTCCGCCGCCGGGGCTCCGTCACATCGCTGGTCGGTTTTTTCCGCTCGGTCGGTTCGGCCATCGGGGTAGCGGTGTTCGGAAGCGTGCAGGTGAATTCGCTAACGGAGAAAATCAAGGCAGCCGTGCCGAATCCGGCCATGGCCGATCAATTCCACGATGCCAGAGCGCTGCTGCAGCCGCAGGTGAGATCGCAAATTCCTCCGGACGTTTTGCACAAATTGCTTGCCGCGCTTGCCGATTCTATCGCCACCGTGTTCCAAATTACGATCATTTTGGCTGTGCTCGGGCTTATTTTTATTTTGCTAATGGGCAGCGCCAAACTTGAAGTGGGCAAAGCTCCGGTTAAAGGCAGCGTGCCTTCCGGCCACTAGGAGGTGATTGCCATGTCGATAAAGCTTGTCATTCTCGGTTTGCTGATGGAGAAGGACCGCCACCCTTACGAAATCAGGCAGACGATGAAAGAAAGAGGCATGAACAATTATATGAAGCTGCAGGACGGATCGCTGTACTATGCCATCGACCAGCTCAAGAAGGACAGGCATGTCGAGGCTCTGAAAGTAGTGCGGGATACGAATCGTCCCGAAAAGACGATCTACCGGATCACCGAGTCGGGGAAAAGTTTTTTTCAAAAGCTGCTGCTGGAGCAGTTCCACGAGGAGATTCGTTTCGACCATCCGCTGTATATCGCTCTGCCTTTTTCCGTCTATGGCAATCAGGATAAAATCGCCGAAATTTTGGAGTACAAAATATTGGATCAAAAAGCGCTCATGCTGAAGATGAAAAGCTTGTATGAGGAGCACATTTCCATCGTTCCGCGCGTCGTACTGCATATGATGATTGGCGGCTACAGTCGGGCCCAGACCGAGCTGAAATGGCTGCAGCGGCTGCAGGCCGACGCGAAGGCAGGCCGCTTGCAGGAAATGGGAAGCCCGCTGAATATAGAGTGGGAAACGATCGATTGAACGGGCCCAAACTGGGCCGTCCTAACTTAAAGAAAGGACCTCATTCTCCACTTGGCAGTGGAATTTGAGGTCCTTTCGTGTTCCCGTAGCCCCGCGCAGCTCCCAGTATGCGTTGCTGCACTGCATGACGGCGGTCGGCCGACCACTGTGCGAACGCGCTTGGATCAGCGCTGGCAAGGCACAAGCCTGCGCAGCCATTCGCCAAGCGGGCTGGCAGATGGATGGCAACCCGCAAAAAGCAGCATGCCGGTCTGCCAAACCTTGCCCCGGCAGATGGCAACTCTGCAAAAAGTAGCATGCCGATCCGCAAACCCAGCCCCGGCAGATGGCAACCCTGCAAAAAGTAGCATGCCGGTCTGCAACCCCTGCCCTGGCAGAAGGCAACCCGCAAAAAGCAGCATGCCGGTCTGCAAACCCCTGCCCTGGCAGAAGGCAACCCGCAAAAAGCAGCATGCCGGTCTGCAAACCCCTGCCCTGGCAGAAGGCAACCCGCAAAAAGCAGCATGCCGGTCTGCAAACCCTTGCCCTGGCAGAAGGCAACCCGCAAAAAGCAGCATACCGGTCCATAAAACCTGCAAAAGTGCAGTTTTTTGCTCGTTGATTCGCTGGTAACGAGATATTCCTGCAAAAGTGCAGGTTTTTCAGCTCAAACATGAGCTTAGGCTCATTTTAATGGAAAATTCCTGCACAATCGCAGGCTTTTCCGCCAAACAAACTGCTTCCCGCAAAAAAGCCTGCACTTTTGCAGGTTTTCAGCTCGCCATGCCGCTTTAAGATGGCTGGCCCCCAATTAGGGCGCCCCACTGAGAGCTGCCCTAACAACAGAGCATCGTGTCTTTCCCGGACAGTCTGACTTCTGCAAGCAGCGTTGCTGTCAATGCGCCGGCTCCAGCCAGCGAGCCGTTCGGCCGTTCCCCGCACCGCGCAGGGAGCGGCCGAACGCTGTCTCGCCGGGCGCGCCCGGGCCTGCAATGACCGCGCGGGAAGCCCCGGTGCGCGATTCAATCGCGTGCTATCGCGGAGCTTCCGCCGGATGGTCCCGCAGCAAAATCTGCCTCCGCACTGCCGGCGATAACGCTCAGCGCGAAGGCGCGCAGATCTTCGCAGACGAGGTCCGGCGTGACGCCCGCCAGCGCCAGCTGCTCCTGCACGTTGCCGGCGTTGGCGACGCCGGTCAGCACGAGAGCCGTGCGGCATCCGGCCACCGCTCCGCCACGGATGTCGGTCGCCGCATTGTCGCCGATGACCCACACGTCGCCTGCCGGCAGCCCCAACCGCGCGATGGCGTACGCCATAATGATCGGCGAAGGCTTGCCGATCACGGTCGGCTCCGCGCCGGACGCGGTGCGAATCGCCGCCGCCAGCGAGCCGGCGCCGGGCATCAACCCTCCGTCCGACGGCAGCAGGTGGTCGGGATTGGTCAATACGTACGCCGCGCCTCTGCTCAGGTGGCGTACCGCTTCCGTCAGCTTCGCGTAGCTGAAGCTGCGGTCAATGCCCTGGACGACGTAGTCCGGCGTCTCCGCGTCCAGGATGAAGCCGGCCGCCTCCAGGGCTGTGCGCAGCCCGGTTTCGCCGATCATATGGACGCGCCGCCCGGCCCGGCGCTCCGCCATATACTGCGCCGCCGCCTGCGAGGACGTGTAGACGGCTTCCGCCGGCACTTCGATGCCGAACTCCCGCAAATGATCGGCCACCTGCTGCGGCGTGCGGGAGGAATTGTTCGTGACTAGCAAATAAGGCAGTCCTTTGCTTTGAAGCAGCCCGATAAAAGCTTGAGCATGAGGAATCGGCTCATGCCCCCGGTATAAAGTTCCGTCCAAATCGATCAAAAATCCGTTCATGCTGCAAATGCGCTCCCTTCCGTCAGCCGACGCTTGCCTGCGCCGGAAATGCATCGTCTTGCATGGAAGGCAGGGTGATTTCCACCGTCGTTCCTTCCCCAAGCTTGCTGCGTATTTTCATTGTACCTCCATGCGCCTCGATAATGCGATAGCAAACCATGAGCCCGAGCCCGGTCCCTTTTTCTTTCGTGCTGTAAAAAGGTTCCCCCAGCTTGGGCAGCCGTTCCGGAGCAATGCCGCAGCCGTGGTCGATAAAACGGATGCACAGCGTTTTGCGGTCATCCGCCGGAAACGCCTGTATGCGCATCGTGCCCCCAAGCGACATCGCTTCGAGCGCATTTTTTAAAATATTGATGAACACCTGCTTCAACTGATGCTCGTCGCACGAAACGAGCGGCAAGCCGGACGACAGGTCCGCTTCAATCTGAATATTATTGAGCAGCGCCTGCGGCTGCAGCAGTTCGATCGTGCTCAGCACGATGGAATCGAGGCCGCGGGCTTCGAATTGGATCGCTTGAGGCTTGGAAACAAAAAGAAATTCGTTGACGATAAACTCGATGCGCTGCAGCTCTTTTTGCATAATTTCAATGTAATATTTTTCCTTGGGGTTGTCCGTTTTCATCAGCTGCAAAAAGCCCTTCAATGCCGTGAGCGGGTTGCGGATTTCGTGCGCGACGCCTGCGGCCAGCTGTCCGACCGCCGAGAGCTTGTCGGATTTGAAAAGAAGCTCCTCGGTTTTCTTTTGCTCGGTAACGTCTTTAAATGTTATGACCGTCCCAAGCAGCTGCCCGTCCCCTTCGAGAATCGGACTGCACATATATTCGACAGGGAAACCCGACCCGTCCTTGCGCCAGAACTGCTCCTCCTTCACTACGCTGACCTCCTGATTCAAAAGCGAGCAGAGCAAAGAAGATTCCTCGTCCGAACCGGAGGTATTGTCGGAGGAGGGCCTGGGCCGCATTACGTTCTGGATTTTGCGCCCGAGCATTTCATCGACTCTCCAGCCTGTCATCGCTTCTGCGGCTTTATTCCAAAATATCGTTCGCCCGCCCGTATCGACACCGTAAATGCCTTCCGAGACGGAGTTCAGAATGAGCTGGTTTTGCCGGTGCAGCTTGTCGATTTCTTTTTTCTGTTCCTTGACTTCCGTCAAATCTTTAAGAATCGCGTAAACCCCTGTGATCTTGCCGTCCACCTTGGTAGGAACGAACGTGACGTTCGACTGGACCGGATATCCCTTTTGATGGATAAAAGCGGCTTCGAAATGCTGGGGCATTCCGGCGGAAGCTACTTGAAAGTGATGCAGCGCCTTGAGCAGATCCGGCGGGTTGATCATAGGAATGAAGGAGGTGCGGCGCGCACTGCCGGTATCATGGCCAATCAAGCTTTCGAGTCCGTGATTGACGGAGAGCACTTCGCCGTCCAGGCTAAAGGAAATGATCGAATCGGGGTGGTTGTCGTACAGGGACTTGTACCTCTGGGCTTGTTCTTTCATGATGCGGTCTTCCGACTTCAAATGCATGAGACAATAATACGCGAGACCGGCGATCAGGCATATGAAAAATATGTCAATGGCGATTCCCGCAAAGCGGAAATCCTGCAAATAGGGGATGCGATGCAGGAAAAACAAGTCTACAAGCAGAAGGAAAAAAGCGGCCAGATGATATACGAGAGCTATTCGGAATAAAGTCCAATGCTGATTCGGCCCATTCTGGTTAGCGGTCATAGACTCTCATCTCCTTGAGGGATTTTCTACCATAATTGTATCAGGATTCGACAGAAAATCATACATTTTGCCAACATTTTCTGAAGCTTGCACCTTGTCGGCCGCTCGCCCGGTGCGTTTTGAATTTCAGCCTTTTCGCAACTTTCAACGAACCTCTAGCGTCTAGTAAAATGAGGTGAAAATAACCATAAATGGGATAAGGAGGATTTTGAGATGCACAGTGAAATACATGCGGACATAGCGGTTATTGGCGGTGGCGTAGGCGGCTGTGCGGCGGCTCTGGCCGCTTGCAGCATGGGGAAGAGAGTATGTCTGACAGAGGAATACAATTGGATCGGCGGTCAGTTGACGAGCCAGGCCGTGCCGCCCGATGAGCATAAGTGGATCGAGCAGTTCGGGTGCACCCGAAGCTATCGCTTGTTCCGGGAGCATGTGAGGAGCTATTATCGACAATATTTTCCGCTATCCGATTATGGCCGTTCGGCCGTGTATCTGAACCCCGGCAACGGAGGGGTGAGCCGGCTTTGCGCCGAGCCCCGCGTCATGCTGGCGGTGTTGCAGCTGATGTTAATTCCTTACATTAACAGTGGCTTGCTGACCATTCAAACGCGCTCGAAAATCGTCAAAGCCGAAACCGATTCCGATCAAATCCGCGCGGTCACTGTCAAAAACGACTGCGGCGACAAGCTGACGATCCACGCCTCGTATTTCCTTGATGCGACGGAATGCGGAGATGTGCTTCCGCTTGCCGGAGTGGAATATGTCACGGGAGCGGAGTCCAAAAGCCAGACGGGAGAACCTCACGCACTGGACGGAGAGGCCGATCCGCACGATATTCAAGCGTTTACCTATTGCTTTGCGATGGATTATTTCGAAGGCGAGAACCATACGATTGACAAGCCCAAGGACTATAACTTCTGGCGATCGTTCCGGGCCGACTTTTGGCCGAACCCTCAGCTTAACTGGGTATCGCCCGATCCTAAAACCTTGGAGCCGACGGAGGAAACGTTATTCCCGGGCACGGACAAATACCCGCTGTTCATCTACCGCCGAATAACGGATAAAAACAATTTTGTTCCGGGAACTTACCTGTCGGATATCACTTTGGTGAACTGGGCGCAGAACGATTACTTCCTGGGCAACATCTATGACGTTTCGAAGGAGAAGAAAAAGAAGCATCTTGAGGAAGCGAAGCAGCTCAGCTATTCGCTGCTGTACTGGCTGCAGACCGAAGCGCCGCGTCCGGACGGCAAAGCCGGTTATCCCGGATTGAGGCTGCGTCCCGATGTGGTCGGCACCGAAGACGGGATGGCGCAGGCTCCGTACATCCGCGAATCGCGGCGGATTAAAGCGGAGTTCACGGTGCTGGAGCAGCACGTGAGCACGGCGGTTCGCGGCGAGCTTGGCGCCGTGCCGTTCGACGACAGCGTCGGGATCGGCTGCTACCGGATCGATCTGCATCCGAGCATGAGCGGACGCAACTTCCTCGATATTTCGTCCGTCCCGTTCCAAATTCCGCTCGGCAGTCTCATTCCTAGAAGGGTGAACAATTTGCTGGCCGCATGCAAAAACATCGGCACGACGCATATTACGAACGGATGCTACAGGCTTCATCCCATGGAGTGGAATATAGGCGAATCGGCCGGATATACGGCTGCCTACTGCCTGGATAACGGCTATACGCCCAGTCAAGTCCGCAGTGACAAAACGAAGCTGGAAGGGCTGCAGTCGCTGCTGACAGCCAGAGGGATCGAACTGGCCTGGCCCAAAATCGGACCGGTATAACCGCAGGATCGGGACCGTCCCGTCCCATACGCTGCGCTTGATAGCGAGTGAAACCGGGACGGGCGGAACGGATGCACGGCGCACCGAAATTGGCGAAAGAACGCACGAGCCTGGCCTCCGGCCAGGCTTCAGGCCGTTGAGCAAGCGGAAAGCGATGAACGGCTCCGGGAGAATGGTCGGCATGCGGTCGTAAGCAATTTGCACTATTTTGTGAACAAAAGCAGTATACTTGTCCTAAAAATTTAGGTATAATGTAGAAAAACGTCGAGGGATCATGTTCACGAAGGAGACCGGAGCAGATGAAGGCTGAGTATATTACCCCCTTTTTAGAATCGGCTAGAATCGTCATCGAGCAAGTTGCCAACATTCGTCCTACAACAGGGCAGCTCGGCGTCAAAGACGTCAAATTTGTGGAAAATTACATTTGGATTCAGATCGGTATGACCGGGCAAATGGAGGGCGACATCGTATTCGGGATTGCCGAAGAAGTCGCGCTCAAGATGGTTTCCGCCATGATGGGCGGGTTCGTCATTACCGAAATGGACGAAATGGGCAAGAGCGCCATATCGGAGCTGGGCAATATGATCAGCGGCAACGCCAGCACGATGCTGTTCAACCAGGGAGTTCGCGTCGACATTACCCCGCCGAAGCTCATTCAATCCGTAACCGCAGCAGGCTTTGTGCCCAAAAAAGCGTTAACGATTCCTCTTATCATGGAGAGCATCGGCGAGCTGGATATTCAAGTCCTCATTACATAAGGAACGGCAAGCAGTTTTGCAGGAACATATGATACAATGAAATGGAGTGCTGCATGCCGCGGTTCTCCATTTTTTTATTATTTTACAAATAAGGAGCAAGCGCCTTTGAACATTGCGAACAAAATCGTTCTTATTACCGGAGCGTCCAGCGGGATCGGCGAGGTCATGGCGCAGCAGTTTTCCGCCAAAGGAGCTATCCCGGTTCTGACGGCCCGAAGCAGGGACAAACTCGAACGGATTGCCGCCGGCCTGCCGGGGGAGAGCGCGGTCTACCCGCTCGATGTGACGGATACGCAGCAAGTGAACGAAACGGTCCGGGACATCATCGGCAAGTTCGGGCGGATTGATATATTGATCAACAACGCGGGATACGGCCTTTTCGAGACGTTTGCGGACGCGCCGTTGGAGCATTTCGAAGACATGATGAACGTGAATTATTTAGGCATCGTGCGCTGTACCAAGGCTGTTTTGCCTCATATGCTGCAGACGCGCTCGGGCCATATTGTAAATATCGCATCGATGGCGGGCAAAGTCGGCACGGCCAAATCCACCGGCTATTCGGCGACGAAGCATGCGGTGATCGGCTTTTCCAACAGCCTTCGCCAGGAGCTGGCAGGCAGCGGCGTATCGCTGACGACGATCAATCCAGGCCCTATCGCTACGCCATTTTTTGACAGAGCCGATCCGACCGGCAATTATGTGAAAAATGTGTCCTGGTTCATGCTGAAGCCGGAAAAAGTCGTGCACGAGCTGATACGCGCCATCGAGAAAAACATACCGGAAAAAAATTTGCCGTTCGTCGCGGGAGTCGGCGTCAAGCTGTTCAACCTGTTCCCCCGCGCGTTCGACAAAATTGCAGCCTCGCTGCTGAACAAAAAATAGACGCGCTTCAGGTTTGCCCGCTGCCAAGCCCTTGAAGCGACCGGATGCGTCCCTATTTTGAACCCTCGCCGTTCGGTCCGGCTGCTTTCAGCGCCTGGTTCAGGCTGCGAATCTCCTCGAAAATGCCGCGCATCGCCGTCTTGCTTTCCGGGTGGGTTTGGTTCCAGTGCGAGGTCAGCGCCGGAAGCGATTTGTGGATGTGGCTGTACATCGCCCAAATTTTTATTTTGGCGATCATTTCCGGGGACGTATCGCCTGTCAGGAGCTCGGCCGCTTTTTCCATCAATGCGTCAAATTCCTTTTCCAATTGTGTATTCATACGTTTTAGCCTTTCGGTGGATGATAAATATTAAGATCGATTCAGTTTAAGTCTAGCGCAACCCCGCACTACTGTCAAAAATAGGAGGGCCATCATGTCCATATCGGAAACCGCGGTTCGCGACGGCCAACTGCTGGAGAGGCAGGAGCTTCGCTGTCATGCCAAACAAGTGAAGCTGTACTTGATTACGTACGGCAGCCAAGGGCTCAAAGTCAAGGGCTATTTGGCCGTGCCGGAAGGCGAAGGGCCCAGACCGGCCGTTATTTACTGCCGCGGCGGCATCAGACGGGTCGGCATGGTCCGCAAAAGAAGAATCGTTTCCATGGCGCAGCGGGGGTACGTCGTTTTCGCCCCTTTTTATAGAGGGAATGAAGGAGGGGAAGGGCGGGAGGATTTCGGCGGCGAAGACCGGTTTGACCTGTTTCATGCCATCCCCCTAGTGCAATCCTTGGCTGAAATAAAGCCGGGGCCCGTGCCTTTGATCGGTTTTTCCAGAGGCGCGTTGATGGCGCTGCGGGCGGCCAAAGAATGCGACGGCGTTGGACCGGTCGTCGTATGGGGAGGCGTGAGCGACTTGTTTCAAACGTATGAGGAGCGGGTGGATTTGCGCAGAATGCTGAAACGGGTGGTCGGGCATCCGGTCAAGAACCCGGAAGCATACCGGGAGCGCTCGCCCGTTCATTGGACGGAGCAGGTGCGGACGCCCGTTTTTATTTTGCACGGCACCGAAGACAAGCAGGTTAGCGTGGACCAGGCGAGAAAACTCGCGACAGCCCTTGAGCAGGCAGGCAAAACATATACGATGGAGCTTTACGACGGACTGGAGCACCGCTTTCCGCGGGACCGCGAGGAGCAGGCGCTGCATGCGGTATTTGCCTGGCTGAATAAGAAGCTGGCGGAGGCGGAGGCCGCGAAATGAGCCCTAAATCTTTGACAACAATGCAACAAAAGGAAGTATATTCCACTTTTTTTATGTTTAATATTGTTTACTATCTGTTTATGCCCTAATATAAATAGGAAGAGAGGATGTCGAGGGTCGGGTCATGCTGGGAGGCTTTTATGTCGAAGTATTTGAAGCTGATTTTCACTAGTGATTTTTATACTTTGGATAAGGGCATACAGGAGCAAGTCTATCAAGAATTTTATATGCTGGTCTATCCGATGATTTATTTTATTATGCGCGATCATTCAAGCGTTGAAGACATTATCCAGGAATCTTTTTTACGGGCTGTGCGCAAATCGCCGACCTTGAAAGAGCGGGATAAGTACGAGAGCTGGCTGAGGAAGCTGGCCCGCAACGTGACGCTTAACCATGTGAAAAGGCATAAGCGCAATCGCGAGGAGCTTGAGGCCGAACTCATCATTGCCGGCAAGGAAGCGGCTCCGGGAGCCGAACCGACCGTTCCGCTCGAGAAGGAAGTCGAGCTGAGATTTATGAGGGAAGCGATTATTACGTACATCAATCAACTGAGTCCTTCCTATAGGCAAATTATTGCGATGAAATGGATACATAACTTGTCGTACAAGGATATGGCTGAGGAGCTTGGCGTAACCGAAGGCGTTGTCCGCCAGCGGTTATTCAGGGCGAGGGAAGCTATCCGGCAAAAGCTGGCCGAAGACTGGGGCACTCCGAACGAGTAAAAGCCCGGGAGCCCGGCCGGCTTGAGCGCGCACTTTTTTTAAACCACATAAGAATGTTTAAAGTTCTTTACAGCGCTAAAGGGCGTAGAACAGCATTCTTATTGGCGAATAAACCTACCTCTGAACGCGGTCCTCACATCTTCGAAAAGATCTCGATAGAAGTTTATCTCATTTGTATCCGTTTGAAGGGTCGCTTATAATTGGTGAAAAGGTGAAGGAAATGAGGAATTGATGTGACTACAAGCTTTGATGGCCTGCAAATCGGGCAATCTTACGTACATAAATTGGCGGAGATGGGGATCAAACAGCCGACTTCGATCCAGGAGGAAGCGATCCCCGTGCTCTCGCAAGGAAAAGATGCGATCATCCAGTCGCAGACCGGCACAGGCAAAACGCTGGCTTATTTGCTGCCGGCGCTTCAGCGGATCGATGTCCGGGTCAAGCAGCTGCAGGTGCTCGTTGTCGTGCCGACCCGCGAGCTTGGCATGCAGATCGTCCAGTGGATCGAGAAGCTGACCGACGGGGAACCGATCCGCTCGCAGTCGTTGATCGGCGGAGCCGCGTTAGCCCGGCAAGTGGAGAAGCTGAAGCTTCATCCGCACATTGCGGTAGGTACGCCCGGGCGTATTCTTGAGCTTGTCAAAATGCGCAAGCTGAGCTTGCACCATGTGCAGTTGGCCATTGTCGACGAAGTGGACCAAGTATTCGAATTGGGCGCGATGAACGAAGTGGAAGCGATTTTGAAAGGGATGCTGCGGACGAGCCAAACCGTATTCGTATCGGCGACGATACCGGACAGCATCATGGACGCCGCCGGCAAGTGGATGAAGGAACCGGCCGTTCTCAAAATAAATCCGGGGCAGCGCACGGCGGAAACGCTGGAGCATCTTTATTTCGTATGCGAGGAAAGGGACAAAATCGATACGCTCCGCAGGCTGGTGCGGCTCATTAATCCGCCTTCAGCGATCGTTTTTGTCAACGCGACTGCCGATATCGCCGAAGTGGTGCAGAAGCTGCAGTATGTCGGGCTTTCGATCGAAGCTTTGTACGGCGAAGCAAGCAAACAGGAACGTGCGAAAACGATGCACGCTTTTCGCGACCGCAAGTTTCAGCTGCTGCTTGCTACGGACATCGCGGCGCGGGGCCTTGACATCGAAGGCGTCACGCACGTCTTCCATCTGGACCCGGCGACCAATGCGGAGTATTACCTGCACCGGGTCGGCCGGACAGGCCGGATGGGCCGCAAGGGAACGGCCATTTCGATCGTGACGCCGAAGGAGCAGTTCATCCTCGGCAAGTTTGAAAAGCAGCTCGGCATCGATATCGTGCCGAAGGCGATGTACGAGGGCCGGATCGTCGACCCGGCCCAAGACCGCAGCGCGGCTGCCATGCGCAGCCGCAGGCAGGCCGCGCGCCCGGCGGGCGGCGCAGCAACCGCGCGCGACAAAGCCGCAGGCGCGCGGGAAGGCGCTGCGCCTGCGGGCGCACCGCGCATTAGCGCCGCGCAGCCGGGCATCCGCGGCGAGCGACCCGCGGCCGCCGGCGGCAAGGCCGCGGGCCCGGCCGCTCGCAAGGCGGAGCGCGAGCGGGACCGCAAGAGCAAGGGCGCGCCGCGCTGGCTCAAGGCGAAGCAGCAGGGCAAGGAGTAGCGCCCGCGTGTTGCTCTGGGAGTCTGGCGGACGAACTCCGTCCGCCAGACTCTCAGAGCCGGGGCCATGAAGCTGATGAAAAAGCTGCTTATTTTCGTCTGTACAGTCCTTGTCATATTCGCCGCCTTGGCGGGGACCGTGATCTGGTACGTAAAGCCGACCGAAGCGCTCGACCTGAACTACCGCGAGGTGCCGATCGGCGGCAAAATCGTCGACATGATCAAAAACCGCAAATTCGAGATGCTCATCACGGAAGCGGAACTCAATGATTTGGTCAAAAAACAGTTGGCCGCTCATCGGGAACTGCCTCATGATATTCGCATCGAAGGAGCCGCACTGCAGTTGCGGGGCAACGAGCTCCAGGCGGATGTCAACCTGCTGTGGCGAGGGCAAATCCCCGTCGGTGCCAAATTGTTTTTTAATGTGGAGTGGAACAGCCCGAACATCGAGATTGTACATACAAGTACGCAGATCAAAGAAGCGAGCCTGCCGAGCAGTCTGCTCCAACTGCCGCCGCTCCGGATCTCGCTGGAAGAGCATCTGCCGAAGCTCGTGGGTGTAAGGAACGTCAGCTTCGAGGAAAACGGGATACGCATCGGCTTCAAGCTCGGGCAATCGGCTTCGTAAAGATGATGCGGGTACCCAGGCCGCCCGAGCAAGTCGCGACACTCTGTGAGGGCTAGGGGTACGAGTGTGACTAATTTGGGGGGACAGCCGTTTTTTCTGGACGCGCGACTCTCCCGGTGTAGGTCCTGGAAATGCGCAATTGGGCAAGAAGCAGCTTGTGAGGGGGAAACCTGCAATTGTCAGGCTGCCCGAGCAAGTCGCGACACTCTGCGAAGGCTGGGGGTACGAGTGTGACTAATTTGGGGGGACAGCCGTTTTTTCTGGACGCGCGACTCTCCCGGTGTAGGTCCTGGAACTGCACAACTGGGTGGAAATCAGTTTGCTAGGGAGAAAGCCTGCGAAAGTGCAGTTTTTTTCTCCGAAATTGGCTTATTTTGGCGAAAAACCTGCAAAAGTGCAGGAATTTTCGCTGAAAGTGAACCTGAGCCCATGTCCCCGCTGAAAAGCCTGCACAATTGCAGGAATTGTTCGTGGACAGCGATTAAGGACGCAAATTCATGTATTTTTGCAGGTTTTTTTCGTGCGGCCAGGCAGAATGTGGCTTTCGCCTCTGACACGGGTGTTTTTTGGGCAGCCTGCACTTTTGCAGGCTTCGCCGACCGGCTGGTCCGGTGAGTGAGGCCGCTTCGCGAGAGCGGCAGCGCCTTAATAAAAAAAGATGGGCTCCCAGCAATAGTTCGGGGGCCCATCTTTTTTATTATCCCTGTTCAGTGACGGATACCGGTTCGGGTACGGTTCCGGTCCCGGCTTTCCATCTGTAAGAAAAAAGCACGATCAAAAGCACGATCAGCATGCCGGCGGCTACGGAACCTACGGTTACGCTGACATGGAAGCGGTCCAGGCTCCAGCCTGCGGCCAGCGGTAGGACGGCGCCGCCCAATCCTCCGGAGGCGATAAGCAGGCTCGTCGTTTGCTCCGTGCGCCCCGGGATCAGCTGATTGGCATAAACGATCGCCACGGCGAACATGCCGGACATGAACAGGCCGAGCAGCAGCACGATGGCGAAGCCGCTCCACAAGGAGGAGTTGAACACCCAGACCAGGATGATCAGGAAGCCGGCGGCGTACGATACGGCCAGAAAGCGAAAATACGTCATTTTCTCGGCGATGACTCCTGCAAACACGCGGCCGACGACCATGGCGAACCAATAGGCCGTTACGGTTAAAGAGGAGAACGAGCCCGGCAACTGCATCTGCTCCTTAAAAATGGATGATAAAAAATTGACGATCGTGTTCTCCATCCCGACGTAAACGAAAAATGTGAGCATGAACATAATGAGGACAACCAGCGAGCTTTTGCTCAACGCCGGAGGCCGCTTGACCCCTTGCTCGCGGTCCGCTTTGTGAGCCAGCAGCTCGTCATGCTCTCCCAGCGAAATCCTGGACCAGACGAGAGCCATCGCCACCGCGCTGAGACCAAGCAGCAGGAACGAATATTTCCATACGCCGCCGGCGATAAGCAGGCTGGACACAAGCGGCATGACCAGCGCTCCGACGCCGAAGGCGACTTCCAGCTGGCTGAAAGCGATCGCCTGCTGATCTTTGGCCGCCAGCAGCACGAATGTGCTGATGCTGGATTCTACAAGGCCGAAGGCCAAACCGGCGATAAAGGTGAAGCAGACGGCGATCGGCCATGGGAGCAGCAGTACGGTCGCGACCATCGCCGCGAAAAGCAGCGTAAAGGCGATCATGATCGTGCTTCTGCGGCTGATGCGGCGAGCCAGGTAAGGCGCGCCGAGCACGCCGAGCAAAAAGCCGGCAAATTCCATGAATACAAGCACACCGCCGTCTTGGTAGCTGCGTCCGTAATATGTCAAAAGTTCAGTCAGTACAGCGCCGAAAATAACGTGAGTGGAGCCCGTCAATAAATATGACGCGCACCCCATGGTCAGCAGTCTTTTCATAGCGCGGTACTTTCTTTGCCTGAAAAGCTTCGATTGTAAGCATGCACATGTTCAAGGACATCGGCTACGGAGTGCGCCTGGTAAGCGGCCGCCTGCCGGACATCGGCGTGCGCCTTGATCATAGCGAAGCTGTGCGGAGTAATTCCGAACATCGACACGTCGTTGAAAGAGTCCCCGCAGCAGGCGATTTCATCCGGCCGAAGTCCGAGCCGGTCGAGCAGAACGAGCAGGGAACTGCCTTTGGAGACGCCCAGAGGCATCACATCCAGACAATCGTGGTCGGACAAAAATATTTCCAACTGCCCGCCAAGCTGTTCCTCCAGCCGTCTTTTCACCTCAAGCAGGACGTCCAGATGTGCAAAAAACGAAAACTTGCTCGCCGATATATCGCCCGTCAGCGCCGCTTCCGCATCTTCTCTAACAAAAAGAGGGCTGAACATTCTGGACTGGATATCGGCTTCAGCAGGAGTCATGACCGCGCTGTAGTTTCCTTCGACCGAACAAATCAGCTTGACCATATCAAAGTTTTTGGCGATTCGATACACCTCGCAAGCAAGCTCCGGCGCAAAAACCTTGGCGTGCAGCAGCGCGCCGCCGCGCAAATAAATAAAAGCCCCGTTTTGCGATACGGAATGCGCCTCGTATTCGATCTCGTTCATCACCTGCTGCATGTCCGCATGCGCTCTTCCCGATGCCAGGCACAATTCGATGCCTGCGGCCTTGGCCTGCTTCAGCGCGGCGCGCTCCCGCTCGCTTACTTTTTTGCTGTGATCGAGCAAAGTTCCGTCCAAATCGCTGACTATCATTTTAATCATGCTGATGTTCTCCTCCCGCTAATACGATTTCCACTTCAGAGGCAATCAATTTCTCTTTGATTTCCTGCCCCATTTCCTGATCGGTAACAAGAATGTCGATGCTTTCCAAGCCAACGACGCGATAAAACAGACGTTTGCCGAATTTGGAATGGTCCGCCAGTACGATTACCTGATCCGCATGCTGGATCATAGCTTTGACAAGATAGCTGTCCTCTTCGTTCGGGGCCGACAACCCTTCCTCGGTAATGCCGCAAGTGCCGATAAACAGCTTGTCGACATGATAATCTTTGAGCATTTCTATCGCCTTGGCGCCGTATACGCTGTGGTGCTTGTTATCGAGCACGCCGCCGAGCATATGAATCGTGATGCCGCCTTTGCGCGCAAGCGCAGCCGCCGTTTCAATCGAGCTGGTCACGGCGACGTTGTTTCTGGAAGCTATGGCCGAAGCCGCATGCAGGACGGTCGTCGAAGCATCCATCATAATGTAGTCGCCATCCTGAATAAGGGCGGCGGCCGCTTTGCCGATCGTCAGCTTGGAAGAGGGCTCGGCCTGCAAACGCTGCTCGTAATTTCCGACGTCCTTCGATAATGTCGGCAAAATCGCTCCGCCGCGCGTCCTGACGATGCGTCCCTGTTCCTCCAGCTTGACCATGTCCCGCCGCGCCGTATCCCGCGATACTTCGTACAGCTCGCAAATTTGATCGACCGTAATGCGCTTATTTAATTTTAAGTAATCAACAATCGCGATAAGTCTTTCTTCCTGGAACAAGTCAAAAACCACCTCTTTACTTAAGTTTATATAAGTAATTATAAGCGCAAAGCTTATTATACACTTTTTTTTCAAAGCTTCAATACGTAAAAAGCCTCCGAATGCCCGCCCGGTTATCCCCAAACGCGCCAAAAAACCGCACAAGCTCCGAATCTCAGAGCTGCAGCGCGGTCCTGGCTTTACTTGCCTGTAGTTTTCTTTTTCGTTTGGACATAGCTGGGATATGTAATTTCGCCGGTATCCAGCTTTTTGATTTCGTCGTCCGTCCAACCGGCGATTTTGTTGGTCCCGGTGACGCCGGTCAGCGTGATATGATATTTGCTTGCCAAATATTGATGAAGCTTATCCATATCTTCCTGCTTGATTTCGCTCAGCTTCTGTTTGCCGTGAATTTGCCCGAGAATGACGCCGATGGATTCGGCCGCAAGGCTTGTATTCGGCTGAATTCTCGTGCTGCCGTAGGCGATGGCCGACGAGCCGACGTTTTTTCCCGCGGCGATGACATTGTCGTAATTTTTCAGCAAAAAGCTGCGGAGCGGCATGCCGTATTTGTCCGGTCTGCCCATTTCAATGCCCCATTTGTTGGCGCTGGTGCCCTGCAGATCGAGAGGATAGCCGCCGATGCTGACGTTGTCCGAGAACATTTTGCCTGACAGCAGGTCCGAAGGCTTGAGCACATAATCCATTTCGTAATGATTGTATTCGCGAATGTAAGGATACGTCGGCAAATCGCCCAGTTCCGCCGATCCCCAGCCCGGCAGCGTTTTGCGGAAATGCTCCAAAATGAGCGGCGTCTCCTTATTGCCGAGAGCAACGGCTTCCTGCACCGATTGGGCGTTGGAAGGGTCGACCGTGTAGACAAGCAGCGCGTTGATCAATACGTCCCCGTCTCTTTGATTGACCGCATTCAATCCGCGAAGAAAAACGCGATCATTGGTAGGATGATAAGCTTTCGTAACTCCACTCAAACCGATGGCAAAGCTTTCGTTGACGCTTCCGCCGCCGAACCGCTTGCTGCGTTCTTCCGGTTTCAGCTTGTTGAACTCCGCATTGAACGTCTTCCAGTCGACATGCTTGAACTTCATCATCATGCCGGCGCTCATGTATTCGATATTTTTTTGCCCGTAAAAGCTCTCCAGCCCCGGCAGCCGGTTCACATCCAGCTTGCTGAGCAGTGCGGCGTTATCGGTATTGTCCACCCAGTAGGAGGCCGATATGCTTTTCTTAACCTGCTGCCGGTCGGTATAGGTGAGCGAGGTTATATCATGCAAATGCGCGGGAGTGTCCGCCGTTTGTATATCATTGATCTGAACGCCCGATTCGATGGTGATTTGGTCTACAAGCTTTTTCATATAATCCGTAAATTCGGGCAGCTTGCGGATTTTGCCGTTTCGAAAACCGTCAAACAATTCCTTCGCCCGCCCCTGAACGAGCGACTTGCCTTTGTCATCCCGGGTTTCGTCCAGAAACAGCATTTGCGCCTGCAGCACTTGTCCGCCGAATTCGGCTTTCGGATCGATAATTTTCACGCGCAAGCCTTCGTCGGCCGCGGCTCTTGCCAAATAAAGACCTTCGAGCTCGGTGCCGACTACGACGACATCAAACTTTTCGGAAGGTACTTGATCCGTCTGTCCGGCGTGAAGATTTTGCTGCGAGTTGTTCGCTTCTTTCGTTGCGGTTTGCTCGACACCCGGACCGGCCGTCCCGGCAGGACCGCGGGAAGAAGATTGAAACAAAGATCTGCTGACAGTAAAAGCACTTGCCGTAATTAGCACTGCCACTGCAATGAAAATAATCAAACCTCGTTTGCTTTGAAAACGCATGCTTTTGCTCCTTTGGCGATTCTTTTTCTAACAGCTTGATTTTATCACGACGGGCGGCGCATTTGATAGTTTTGCCTGTTAATTTTGACCAGACCCCCCAAAAAAATAGCCGGGCAGCGAACATTTGTAGCATATCCAGGAACCCTTCGCGAAGGTTCATCTTATGCTTCATAACTACTTGGGAAAAGGGAGAGGTAACTTGATGAAAAAGCAGTTAATGAAAAAAGTGGTGGCAACGAGTCTTGCCTGCGTGATGGTTGTAGGAGGAGGCACTGCCGCATTTGCAAAAGATAACGATCACAACCGTGGCAATCGGGAACACAACCAAGGCAACGGAAGAAATTACAATTACAGCCAAGGAAACTACAAAGGTTCCATCGATATTCGCATCAATTTCAACGATATGAAAACCGCGCAATGGGCAATGCGCTATATAGCAAGCCTCGCTTCCAAACGCGTGTTTGAAGGCTATGAAGACGGCTCTTTTAAACCTGACAACACCGTGTCCCGCATCGAAGCGATTACGGCCGCCGTTCGTTTGATGGGACTGCGCGACCAAGCCGAATCCACTACTGAAATGCAAACAAAGCTTAACTTTAAAGATGCCGATAAAGTTCCTTCCTGGGCTGTCGGATACGTCGCTGTAGCGCTTGAAAACGACCTGTTCACAGAGAGCGACGACAGCGTGAAGCCGAATGAAGCGGCTGACCGTCTGTGGGCAACTACGCTTTTGGTTAAAGCGTTGAAATACGATGCCGAAGCCAAAGCCAAAATGAACACCGCTCTGCCGTTCAAAGACGCCAAGCAAATTCCTGCCGGATCGGTCGGCTATGTGGCCGTAGCTATTGAAAAAGGTTTGATTGACGGCTTTGAGGACAACACGTTCAGACCGAACCAATCCGTAACTCGCGCCCAATTGGCCGCTTTGCTGGACCGCACGGGCAGCCAATTGCCGGGACAAGATCAAAATGCGAATACAGGCACTGTCAGCACGGCAGTCACTAACAATGTATTGACATTGACTAAATCCGGCACGACAACCCAATACACGCTTCATCCTGACGTATTCGTACTGCGCAACGGGGTAAAAGTAGCCGCTTCCGCGCTGCAAGTAGGCGACGAAGTGAAAATCGACACGTACAATAATCAGGCTGTGTATATCGAAGTTACGAAACTTGCACAAACTTCTGTTACTACCGATAGCGGTACTGTAAGCGCGGCTGTGTCCAACAACGTTCTGACTCTTACCAAATCGGGAACTGCTTACCAGTTTACCCTGAATCCGAACGTTTATGTATACCGGAACGGAGCTCAAGTAAGCGCCTCTGCTTTACAAGTAGGCGATGAAGTGAACATCCGCACATCCGACAATCAAGTCGTTTACATTGAAGTGACCAAGCTGGCTCTGACCGATTTTGACGTGATTGGTACGCTTAACAGTACTACTCTGAATACCCAAGGCGTCATTTCTACCATCTCGATCACTCAAAACGTATATAATGGCTCCCAAACGGTCATTTATAACGTATCTCCAAGCGTAACTATTACAGGCAACCTTTCCCTGCTTACTGCCGGACATCCGGTAGAGCTCAAAGGAAAAGGCCAACTGGTTACTTCCATCGACATTAAGTAATTATCGTTATACCATCATATATTTAGATTAAATATGAAAAAGGTTTGGAATCCACGCAACGGCTCCCTGCTGCAAGACGGCAAGGGGCTGTTGCTTTTTTACGCGCAATTTGCATATTCGTGCAGGCTGCGAAGCAAACTACGTCGAACCGGAAGGAGAGATGCTGCATGCAGGAAACGCTAATTCAAACTTTTAAAAGATACTATGCCGATTACCGAGCGGCCGCAGACGTGGATCAGAGCTTTGCAGACGCCTATCAAGCGGTTGCTTTTTACGTGATCGAGCAAACCGGCCGGCTTGCCCGGGAAGGCGAGCTTGAGGCGATCCGGAACATTGTGCGCGAGTTTACGGAGATCCGCCATTCCGTGGGCGGCAGCAACGATTCCGTCAAGGAGCGGTTTGAGCAGGAGCTTGTGGAGACAATGCTGAGCAGGACAAGCACATAAACCGGTAACAACCGGCAGCCTGAAATGAATGTAAAAAAGGGTGTTGCATTCTCGCTGCCAGCGTGCTATATTAATGTTCCGGCCAAAACGAGGGCAAACAAATGAAAAATAATGCTTGCAATCGCCCAGGCGGATATGATATATTAGAACTCCTGTTGTTGAAAAACAGCAGGTGAACGAAAGAAATTGCTCTTTGAAAACTGAACAACGAGTGAAGAAGCAAGGTTGAGCAATCAACCAAAACAAGAGATTGCAAAATCTCGTCAGCTTTGAAATTGAGCTATTCAGCTTTCAATAAAGG
>NZ_JBYLHY010000033.1:0-75790 GCF_057749925.1 Paenibacillus sp. sgz302191 | reverse complement strand
GAACACGATGTTCCAGTTCTTCAATACGCTTCGCTTGACGTTCAATGATCTTTGCCTGTTCATCGATCACCTGCAACAAGGCGTTGAAGGCAGCGATAATGTCGGGGTCGCCCTTGCAAATGGAATGAACTTGTTCAGCAGACATATGCATAGGGGACACTCCTCTCTTCGTTTTGGGTTATCTTACCTTTTCGGCGTATGAAGCCAAATACCTTTTTATTTTGAGAGAAAATTCTGCTTCAGTACCTAAGTAGTAACTATTTTTGCAGGTTTTCTTCGTGCTGACAGGCACATTGTGGCTATCGCCTCAGACGCAGGGGTTTTTCAACATACTTGTACGGATTGTACCCCCATCGGCTATAAAAGGCCAACGGGGGTTCTTTGTGCTTGGATCGGGTCGAGAACTAGGCATCCGGCCGCAGCGCGGGCCTGGACAAGGCGGACGCGCCGTTCCGCCGAAAGAGTGCGGCGTCCGGCCGCCGGCGCGCCCCTCGACAAAGCGGGAGCGGCCCAGGCGCGGGCGTGGAAGAGGCCGGTGCCCACGCTGCGGCAAGCGGCAAAATAGGGAGGATTCATCGTGGTTGAATCCTCCCTACAAAAAAGCATGAACAGCCTATAAATGTTTTTTTGTACTAGTGTAATGTTAGGGATAAAGAGGTGGGACTATGGAGTTTATCAGACCGGAAGATTATTTGCCCGGCAAGAAGCGCATTGCGGATGTGAACAAATACGGAATCGGCTTGATCGGCTGCGGCAGCATCGCCAATTCGGCGCATTTGCCAGCCTATCGCAAGTACGGCCTGACGATTGCCGCGTGCTGCGATGTGAACGAGGAGGCGGCGCGGGCTACCGCCGCGAAATTTGACATTCCTTTTTGGACTACGGATGTCGGTGAGCTGCTGGCGCGGGAGGAAGTGGGCGTGATCGACTTGGCGATTCACCCCGAACCGCGGCTGGACGTGCTCAAACTGATCGGCGAGTCTCCGCGCCCGGTTTTATGCCAAAAGCCGCTCGCGCTCGATCTGGCGCATGCCGCGCTGCTCGGCCGGGAAGCCGCCCGGCTGGGCATCGTGCTCGGTGTGAACCAGCAGGCCCGCTGGGCTCCGGCGCACAGGGCGCTGAAAAAGGCGCTGGAGCAGGATCTCATCGGCGAAGTATACAGCATTCATCACTATATGCGTTCGTTCCAGGATCAGGCCGGCTGGTGGTGGACGAACATGAGCAATTTCAACATCGTCGACCACGGCGTTCATTATGTGGACCTGTGCCGTTATTTCAATCCTTACCCGGAAGAATGGTCCAGGGTGCACTGCACGACAGCGCAGCTGAACCGGCAAAACGCGGTGGACCCGCTGATTTATGCGGCGAACGTGGAGTTCGGCCCAAAAGGCGGGCGGAACCCGCTGATGGCTTCGCTGCATTTTAACAATATCGTAAAAGCAAGCCGTTCCCACAGCAACACCTGGTGGATCGACGGCACGGAGGGCAGCCTCTGGTGTACGCAGGATGCGCTGTATATGGCGCTGAACAAGCACAAAAACGTCGTGCACGAAATCAAGCTGAAAGGCTCCTGGTTTCCGGACGCTTTTGCCGGATCGATGCTCGCTTTTATGACCGCTTTGGAGGAGGGACAGCTGCCGCCGGTCACGGCGGAGGATAACTTGCAGACGGTGGCCATGACGGCGGCGATGGTCGTTTCGAGCCGGGAAGGCTGCACGGTGGAAAGAGCGGATGTGCTGAAAGGAAGAGGTTTATGATGAACAAACTCGGGTTTATGAGTTATGTATATATGGGCTGGAGCGCGGAAGCGATGGCTGAAGACGCGGTCGGGCACGGCATGGTTTACGTGCAGTTCGATCCGAAGCAAGCGGTGCGGGTGATGGACGATGAGCCGCTGTCGCCCGTTCGGGCCGGCAAAATCCGCTCTATTTTTGAGAGCAGGGGCATTTCCGTCATCGGTTTGTCGGGGTATACGAATATGATGAACCCCAATCTGCAGAAAAGGGAAGCAAAGCTGGAACAGCTCGAAAAGATGATCGACCTATGTTCCGCATACGGAACCGGGTATATCGCGACGGAGACGGGAAGTCTTCATCCGACCAACGCCTGGCGCGATTTCTCCGGGAACCGGACGCCGGAAGCATGGGAGCAGCTGGTTCAAACGGTTGAGCGTCTGCGGAACCGGGCGGTCAAAAGCGGCGCCGTCCTGCTGCTCGAAGGCTTCGTGCACAATGTCCTGGCCTCCGCGGAGCAGGCTGCCCGCATGGTGGAGCGGCTCGGGAGCGAAGGGCTGGCGCTCGTCATGGACCCGTTCAACTATTTGACGCAGGACGATTTGAACCGGCAGCCGGAGGCGATGGCGCATATGTTCGACTGCATCGGCCGCTTTTGCCCGATTGCCCACGCCAAAGACGCGCATTACGGGGAAGCGGGCTTCACTACCCCACGCGTAGGAGCGGGGCAGGCGGACTGGAACGTGTATGCGGCGCTGCTTGCCGGCCGTCTGCCGGCCGTTCCGCTGATTCTCGAGCACGCCGGGCCGGAAGAGATTGCGGATTGCCTGTCCATTATTCGCAGCGCTTTTGACGGCGTCAAGGCAAGCGAGGAAGTGAACAACGAAAGTGGCGCATAAACCGAAGCTTGGCATACAGGGCCCCGTCGCAGCCTGGCAAGACCCGTGGGCGGGGGACGCCTCGGAGCGGATCATGCGCACGGGGACGGGGAGCATTTGTCCTTCGCAGGATGCGAAGCCGGAGCCGGAAGCGTTTGTGAACGTTTTGCGCGAGTTGGGAGCGGACTTTTACGTGCACCATGTCATCCCGGCACATGCCGCTCCGTCTGCTCCGGCCGATCCGTCCGCTCAGGCCGCACCAGGGAACGCGGAACTGCTCGCGCATATGTCCGCAGCCGGCATGGATATTTGCCTTGGCAACGAATACGGCAACATTAACGGGCCCTGGGCGGAAGGAACCAACCGCTACGACCTGCCGGACGAGGCGATCGCCGAAGCGGCCGCCTCCGGGCGGTGCATCGGCCTGCTGTACGACGAGCCGGAGCATTTGCAAATCAATGCCGGACAGTACCGCAAAGACGGATGGTTCCCGCATTGGGGCGGCACGGACGGCCTGGACTTGCCGCAATCGCGCAGCCGGGTGGAGCAGGCGGCCGCCTCGCGCATCGCCCATGTCCGAAGCGTTGTAGAACGCGCCGGTTCTCCGGCCGCCTCCATGCCTTTAATATCGGAACACGTATTTCCGGTCATGTTTCACACTTTTGCCAGAGCGGGGATGGACATCTGCCCCAAAATCATGAAGGAATCGTTCCAATCCTTGCAGCTGTCCACCGCGCTCGGTGCGGCCAAACAGTACGACAGATCGCTCTGGATTTGCGCCGATTTGTGGGGGCCGGATACAGGGACATGGTTTACCCGGCTTCCCGGTTTTCCCGGCCATTCCCCGCAGGAGTTCGAATCGGCCCTGAAAATGGGCTATTTGATGGGACCGTCCCATCTTTTCGCCGAAAATATCGACGTCCTGCTGAGGCATACGCCGGACGGGTTCCAGGCGACGGAGTTCGGCGACGTATGGAGCCGGTTCGTCCGCGGCTTTATTCCCGCAAACCCGCTCGGTTGGCATCATGCGCAGGCGGAAGCGGATATCGCCGTTATTCATGCGGACGACAGTAATTACGGGCAAAACAGGCGGTTGTTCGGCAACCGGACGCCTGAAAATGACAGCGCTGAGAGCGCTTCCCGAAGCGTATTTCACATCTGGCATCTGCTCAGCCGGGGAGCGATACCCGCCCACGGCAGCTGCATGCATATTCCCGGCTACGACTTTCCGCGGCATCGGCTGAAGCGGGAAGTGCCCTTTGACCGGTTTCCGCTCGAACGCGGGTTTGCCGGAGCCGGCGGACAACGGGTGCATCCGCTGTTTTATCCGGTGCGCAGCGTGCTTGCGTTTGACGATCAGGTGAACGCGGAAAAGCTCGGCCGGCCGAAATTGATCATCGTCGGCGGCTCCTCGCTTTCGCAGCGGACATTGTCGGCGGTCATCCAACAAGCCGAGGACGGCGCAGTCGTGGTGATCGCCGAATGGCTGCTGCCGGCGGACGGCGCTGCGAAGCTGAGAAGCAGCGGGGCGATAGGCTTCGGCCGGTGGATCGTCACGGACGATTTTTTAGCAGCGGCGGTGAGAGAGGCCGTCGAGCCGTTTTTGGGGGAAGAGCGCTGCTGGACGCAGCGTTTTGGAAATTCGGAAGTACGCATATATCCCGGAGACGAAGAAGGGTATACGCTTGATTTTGAAATTGCGACGGTTTGACGAAGAGGGTGGGGATCTGCTTGGAGCCAACGAAATATCTGGATCAGTTCGCGGAAATCGCGTTTCGCGAACATCCCGGAAATAAAGACGAACTGCGGGAAATCGTACCTGCAGCTTACGAGAAAACATATTTCGTCCCGGGGACGGAAAGGGCGAAGATCGCCGCCGGGCTTGCTTTTGAGGAACAATTGGCCCTTTTCCGCGAGGAAATGAAAGGGCTGCGCGACAAATACCGCCCGTATATGAGAAATTTGGCGCCGGCGCCATCTTCGGCCCGGGACCGGCGGGCTTGCAGCCAATTCCAATTTCGCTTTCAAACGCCGGAAGACGCCGACTTTACCTGCGTTTTGGAAGGAGAGGGAGTATGGGAAACGGTGACGGTTCCGGATTTTCGCGGGCCGACCGGCGTAAACGGCAAATGGACGGGATTTTACCGCTGCGAATTTTCGTATCCGTCCCCTCCCGAAGACAAGCGGGTATACCTCGTATTCAAGGGGGTGGATTATAAAACGACGGTCTATTTGAACCGCAAGTGCATCGGCAGCCATGAAGGCTTTTTCGCCCCGTTCGAATTCGACGTCACGGACTTTTTGCAGGAGCATAACGTTTTGGTCGTGGAAGTGCAGAACGACTATCCGATGATGGGCGTCGGGGGCACGAAGCTGGACGGCGACAAGCTGTATGCGGCGACAGGACCGGGCTGGAACGACCCTTACAGCGGCTGGAGTCATTGTCCGTCAGGAGCGGGCATTTACAATGAGGTGTATTTGGAAGTGCGGCCTCAGCTGTTCATCCAGGATGTGTTTGTACGGCCGAACATCGACGGCGGGTCCGTGGAAGTGTGGATCGATGCGGTCAACACGACGAACCGGGTCATGGAGCAGGTGGATTTGCAGCTTGAAATGATGCCGAAAAATTTCGTCGGCCAGGGCGTCGGCCCTATTTCGTTTCAAGCGGCTTACGCCGGGCCGGGCGTCAATTATTTCCGCTATAAGGTGGACTTCCCGGCCTTCCGGCTGTGGGAGCCGGAGTCGCCTTTGCTGTACGTCGCCCGAATCGAAATTATGAACGGTGCGGCGTGCGCGGACAGCCGGGACCGGACGTTCGGCATGAGAAAATTTCATATGGACGAAGAAGCCGAGCTGAAAGGGTCTTTGTATTTGAACAACCGTCCTATCCTATTAAGAGGCGCCAATGAAATGGGGCATTTGCAGCAGTGCGTCATGAACCGCGATTTCGAGCAATTGATCGACGATATTTTGATCGCGAAGCTTGCGAATATGAATTTTTACCGTATCACCCAGCGACCGGTGCAAGAGGAAGTGTACGATTATTTCGATATGCTCGGCATGATGCATCAATGCGATCTTCCGACATTCGGCTTTATCCGCCGCAACCAGTTTGTCGAAGGGGTCAGGCAGGCGGCGGAGATGGAGCGGCTGATCCGCAGCCATCCGTCTTCGATCATGGTATCTCTAATTAACGAACCGTCCCGGACGGAAAAAAGAAGGAAAGGCCATCGCCATTTGCACAGAAACGAGCTGGAAGCTTTTTTCGTCGCCTCCAGACAGGCGATTTTCGTTGAAAATCCGGATCGTGTAGTCAAGAACGCGGAGGGGGACTACAATCCGCCTACCCGTGAAGGGTTGCCCGATTTTCATTGCTATAACATGTGGTATACAAACAATGTCATCTCCCTCGGGAGCATGTACAAAGGGTTTCTTCCTCCCGTCAGAGAGGGGTGGAAAGCGGGATGCGGGGAGTACGGCACCGAAGGGCTCGATCACGTGGAGCTGATGATGAGCCGCTATCCGCAGGAATGGCTGCCTGCCTCCGGGCAGGACGAATGGATGCCGGACAAAATCAACGGCGCCCAGACGTACAATCTTCACGGGGACTGGTTCGCCGAACGGCGCACGATCCGCGAGTGGGTCGAAGCCAGCCAGCGCCATCAATGCCTGGCGACGCAGCTGATGACGGACGCATGGCGCAGAAGGACGGACAGGGTCGTGTCGACGGCCATCCATCTGCTGATCGACGCATGGCCTGCCGGATGGATGAAAGCTCTCGTCGGTGTCGACCGGATTCCGAAGCCGGCGTATTTTACGTACAAAAGCTGCCTGGAGCCGGTGCGCGTCAATCTGCGGTGTGACCGGTGGAAAGTGTACGAAGGGGAAGCGATGGAAATCGAAGCGTGGCTCCTGAACGATACGGCCAAAGAATTCGGGCAGTGCCGGATCATCGCCACGCTGCGGGATGATGACAAAGACTATGGGCATTATGAAATAACGAGCCGTCTTCCTCAGGCAGCATCGCCATATGCGGGCACCATCCGTTTTACCGTGCCGCAGGTGCAGGGCAGGAAGCGCTTGTATATAGATGCGTGTTTGCTGGATGCGGAGGGGAACGCGCTGAACGCGGAACGGTTTGCTTTCGAGGCGTTCGCGCGGACACAACGCAGCGGGCCGCCGCAGCCGGCCGCCTTTCTCGATGCCGAGTCCGAGCGGCTGTGCTCGCTTCTGGATATGGCCGGACAGCCTTACGACGGTGCGTATGACGGTGCGGGACGGTCTGGCGGACCGCTAGTCGTGTCGTCTCCGGAAGCTTTCGCCCGCCATCGGGCCGCCATTCTCGATGAAGTGCGCAGCGGAGGCACTGCGCTGTGCATCCTGAAGCATGCCGACGGCGGCGTATGGGAGCTCGACGATACGCAGGTTCGCACGGCGAAATTTCGGGAAGTGTACGCATTGTCCGTCCACGCCGGGGATTCCCGCTTGCCGTGGGTGCAAGAGGGCGATTTTGCATATTTGTACAATGCCACGCATGACAAAATCGATGCGATCGCCAACAGCTGTTTGCAAGGAGACGGGATCGAACCGATTGTGTTCGCCTACCAGACGCAAGGCGAGCCTGACGCCGGCGGGAAGCGCAAGCTGCCGCTGGTCGGGATGAAGCGGGTGGGGCAAGGGCAGATGTTTTTCGTATGCTTGCCGCTATCCGGAAGAGTCGGGTTCAATCCGACGCTGGACGGTCTGTTGATATCATTGCTAAGCGGGAAAGGAGAGAGCGCATGTACGCCATTGTTAGCCGAAATGAGCAAAGACGAGCGGAAGTAACGGTAACGGACGAAGGCGCGCAGCTTATTTTGCGAAACGAAGGCGGGCGTACTCCTTTTTTCGCAGCCTATTTGCAGGATATGCTTGGCTGCTCTTCGGGCATACCGTGGCATTGGGACGGCGCCCGGCTTCAGGATGTGCGGGTCAGCGCGGAATCCGGCACGATCCGCATCGCCGGAGCGCTGGGGCCGCTGCATGTAACGCTCAGCCTGGCATTTGACGAGCGCGATCTTTTGCGCATGAACGTGTGCTGGGAAAACCGCACGGAGCACACCGTGAACGATGCCGCCGCAAGTATTGTGTTTGCATGGCCCAGGCGGGATAAGGAGATGTTTACGATCCCCCATATGATCTATAACAACAACCCTTCCTCCGATCCGGAACGCGTCGTTCCCAGGCTTGGAGAGGGGGCGGGCAAGGGTTTCATTTGCGAGGAACACCGCTTGCCGATCCCCTGCGTGAATGTGGAATGGACGGAGCGGGCGGAACAAACGGCGCAAGAGGCGCAAATGGCGCTGACGGCGCAGGCGGAGCCTGAGGATAGGGTTGCGGAAGCCCGCTATTTCTCGCTGTTTTCCATTCCCGCTTATGTGGAAACGTCCGAAGGAAGCGTCCGCTACGGCTCGCTCGGAGCGATCAGGGAGGAAAGCCGGTCCGCCGTGGCGGCTGCGAGCGGCGTGCTGATGTTTAACGGCGAGAAGGATGTGCGCTACGTCGGCAAAAACAAAACGGAGCCTTGCCCGGACGGTTATTTGGACTTTCCGCCGGGGTTCGCGCTGACCAAGGAATATGCGCTGGATTGGGGAACTGTTTCCCGATCCGGTCTCGCCTTCCGGGAAATCGTCCGCAAAGGCCGGGACATTTTTGCTCCTGCCGGGGCGATGCCGCATGGGCTGGAAGAGCTGATCAGGCTGAAGACGAACGCGCTGGACGATCGGTGGCGGACGGATGCGAACGGGGCCGCAGGCTATGTGAAGTTCACGGATTCGAACGACTTCGGCAATATATCCAAACGTCCGCTGCACTATATGTACGGCTGGACCGGACAATGCCTGAAGCTGGCCTGGTGCGACGCCAGGCTGGGCTTCGACGAAGGGCGTGAAGAGCGGATCGGCCGCTGCGGGCAGGCCGTCGACTTTTATTTGCGCGCTAGCCGGACCGCCGTTCCCGGCGTGCGGCACAGCATTTACCGGCTGTCGGACGGAGGCTGGGACGACTTCGGCTGGAACAAGCGGCCGGCCGTTTCCAGCCGGGCTTTCGGTGAAACGATGGCCGATCTGGCGGAAATCGCGCTGTTGTTCCGGGAGGAAGGCCGGGACGTGCCTGCGTCCTGGCTGGACGCTTTGCGCGAAGCGGCCGAATTTTTCCTCGGAGGCGCGCTGGAGTCGGGCATTTACCCGTCCGCATGGCGGATGGACGGCAGGGCGGCGGAACCGGCGATTACCGCAGCAGGCCTTCCTTGCGTGATCGCCTTGGCGAAAACCTGCCGGCTCACCGGGGAAGAGCCTTACTTGCAGCAAGCCGAAAAGGCGCTGCTGCGGTATTACGAACTTCACGCCGAGACGTTCGAACGGCCTTTTGCCCGTTCCACGCTCGACGCGAAGTGTGAGGATAAGGAAGCGGGCATGTACTTCTTCCTTGCCGCTTACGAACTGTTTCTGGCGACGGGCAGCCGGCGCTATCGGGAATGGGCGGAAATTTCCGCGGATTGGCTGCTCACGTACGTCTACATGTGGAATCCGGCGTTCGACCGGGGGACGGCGTTCAGGAACGCGGGCTTTTCCGCCGTCGGCTGGCCGGGCGTCAGCGTGCAAAACCATCATTTGGACGTATTTTTTCCGACCTTCGAATTGTCGCGCTTCGGGCGGCTGACCGGGAACCGGCAGTATGAGCAGTTGGGACGGACGATGCTTGACGCCATGGGGCAGGGCATTTGCACGAAACCGGGCGAGTGGGGATTTACGGTCGTCGGGGAGCAGGGGGAAGGCCTTTTTCAAACCGCCTGGAATCATCGGGGACACAGCAACAGATGGAACCCGTCCTGGGTCATTGCGCTCGTTCTGCAAAATGCGCTGCAATTCCGGCATGCGAATCGGGAAGGAGGGATGATCCTGTGATGAATGATACGGTGGCTGCGGCGGAAGCTGTAAGCGTTTCCGGTAATGCGCAGGCTTTTCTCTTAAGGAAGCGAAGGAAACGGGGGGCAAAGCGATGATCGGCAGGAAGTTTCCGAAAATTTTGTTCGGCGGCGATTACAACCCCGAGCAGTTTCCCAAGGACGTGTGGGACGAAGACATGCGGCTGTTTCGGCTGGCGGGCATCGACATCGCGACCGTCAATGTGTTTTCGTGGGCGTGGAACCAGCCGGACGAGGAGACGTACCGCTTCGACTGGCTGGACGAAGTGATGAACAAGCTGCACGAGAGCGGCATCCATGCGTGCATGGGCACGGGAACGGCGGCGCATCCGGCCTGGATGGCGCGCAAATACCCGGATCTGTTGACCGTAACCTATGACGGGAAAAAACGAAAATTCGGCAGAAGGCACAACTCCTGCCCGCACAGCCCGACCTTCCGCCATTATGCACGGGCGATGGCCGGCAAGCTGGCGCAGCGGTACGCGAACCATCCGGCGCTGCTGCTATGGCATGTGAACAACGAAATCGGCGTCCGCTGCTATTGCGACAATTGCGAGAAGGCGTTTCGGGTATGGCTGAAGGAGCGTTACGGGACGCTGGAGCAGCTCAACGAAGCCTGGTATACGCGATTTTGGGGGCACACTTTTTACGATTGGGAAGATATTGTCCTCCCCAGCGCATTAAGTGAAGGCTTGTCGGGAAGCAATTCCGACCAAACGGCGTTTCAGGGCATAACGCTCGATTATTACCGCTTTAACTCGGACAGCTGGCTGGATTGCTATCTGATCGAATACAACGCGATCAAAGAGGTGATGCCGGATGCGGTCGTCACGACCAATTTTCAAGGCAACGGGACTTACAAGCCGCTCGACTATTTCAAATGGGCCAAATATTTGGATATCGCCGCGCTTGATATATATCCCGAAAACGATACGCCTGCAAGCTATATGGCGCTCCGCTACGATCTGATGCGCGGCTTGAAGGACGGCGCCCCGTTCATGCTGATGGAGCAGACGCCGAGCGTGCTCAACTGGAAGACGGTCAACCCGGGCAAGCGGCCCGGCGTCATGCGGCTGCGAAGCTATCAGGCGATAGCGCGCGGGGCCGAATCCGTGATGTTTTTCCAACTGCGCCGCTCGCTTGGCGCTTACGAGAAATTTCACGGGGCGGTGATCGATCACGCCGGCCACGAGCATACGCGCGTCTTCAGGGAATGCACCGGACTCGGCGGGGAATTGCAGCGGCTGGGCAATCTGCTGCTCGATGCGCGCGTGAAGAGCAGAGTCGGCATTTTGTTCGACTGGGACAACTGGTGGGCCGTCGAACTGGGCGGCGGGCCGTCCGCGCATCTGAAATATGTGGCGCACATACAAAAATATTACGATGCGTTTTACGACAACCGGGTGCAGGTCGATTTGATCCATACCGATACGGATTTGCTGCAGTACGATCTGGTGGCGGCGCCGCTGCTGTACATGGTAAAACCGGGCTTCGCCCGCAAGCTGGAGCAATATGTCGGGAGCGGCGGAACGTTCGTCACTACGTTCTACAGCGGAGTCGTCAACGTGAACGATCTGGTGACTGCGGGAGGTTATCCCGGTGAGCTGCGCAGCCTGTTGGGCATATGGGTCGAGGAAGCCGACGCGCTGTTCCCGGAGCAGACGAACACGCTGGTCATGAAGCGGGAGCTTGGCCGGCTGCAAGGCACCTTCGCATGCGGATGCATATGCGAAGTCGTTCATCCGGAGGGCGCGGAACCGTTCGCCGAGTTCGGCGGCGATTATTACCGGGGCGCTCCGGCGCTAACGCGCAACCGCTTCGGCCAAGGGGAAGCGTGGTATGCGGCCACGGACCCGGACCGCGAATTTTTGCAGCGGTGGATGAAAGCTTTGTGCGACAGCCTCGGAATTGCTCCGCTGTGCGAGGCGCCGCCGGGCGTGGAAGTGACGCAGCGCGAAAAAGACGGGATGCAGTTCACTTTTGTCCTGAACCACAGCGAACAGGCGCAAACGTTCCATGCCGGAAACGCCGGGCGGAAAGAGCTGCTGAGCGGCTTGGTGCTGAGCGGCGAAATCGAGCTTCTCCCGAAAAGCGTGATGATTTTCCAAGCGCCGAAGGAGGCGGATGCCAGTGGAAGCCATTGAGCGATTGCGTGGAACGTTCAGCCGCCCGCCGGCCGAATACCGGTCGCTTCCGTTCTGGGCCTGGAACGATTGTCTGGAAAAGGAAGAGCTGATTCGCCAGATCAGGGAAATGAAGGAACAGGGCATGGGCGGATTTTTCATTCATTCCAGGGACGGTTTGGAAACGGTATATATGGGCAGCGAGTGGATGGACCTCGTTCGGAGCACGGTGGAAGCCGCCGGAGAGCTCGGCATGCAAGCCTGGCTGTACGACGAGGACCGCTGGCCGTCCGGCTTTGCGGGGGGACTTGTGCAGGCGAGGGGCGGGGACGCGTTCCGCGCCAAAGGTCTTACGATGGAAGTCGCGAGGCCGTCCGGCCCGTACGTTTTGGACGATGCGGATCGTGTCGTCGCCCTGTTCAAAGCGGTTGTCGACGAGAGGGACTTGATCCGCTGCGAGAGGGTGTCCGTCGATGACGCCCGGGTATGGGAGGAGGAAGAAGCGCTGCTCGTCTTTCGCGTGGAAATTTCCGAGCGGAGCGCCTGGTTCAACAACGAGGCGCCGCCGGACCATTTGAATCCGGATACGGTGCAGGCGTTCATCGACATCACCTATGAAGCCTACAAGCGCGAAGTGGGAGACCATTTCGGCAAAACTGTCCGCGGCGTATTTACCGACGAGCCGAGCGTGCACGACAGCCACTGCAAATTCACGGCGGGCCGCGGCTGGATTCCCTGGAGCTGGTCGTTTCCGGCATTTTTCCGGGAAAAGCGCGGTTACGATCTGCTGGACATCGTTCCTTACATATTTTTCAACGGAGAGCGTTCCGCCGAGGCGCGCCACGATTATTGGCGGACGGTTACCGAGCGGTTCAGCGAATCGTTCTCCGGGCAAATTGGCGAGTGGTGCGGCAACAACGGTCTTGCTTTTACGGGACATTACCTGTGGGAAAATAATATGGGCACCGCGACCCGGGTGTGCGGGGCCGTCATGCCGAATTACCGGTTCCAGCACGTTCCCGGCATCGATATGCTGAACGAACAGACGAACGAATACATCACGGTCAAGCAGTGCACCAGCGTAGCGAACCAGTACGGCAGAAAGTTCGTGCTCACCGAAACGTACGGCTGCACGGGCTGGGGATTCACATTCGAGGGGCAAAAATGGATCGGGGATTTTCAGTTCGTACTGGGCGTCAACCTGCGGTCCCAGCATCTGGCCCTCTATTCGATCAAAGGGTGCAGGAAGCGGGATTACCCTCCCGTATTCAATTACAACACGAGCTGGTGGAAATACAATTCCATCGTGGAAGATTATTTCGCCAGGCTGTCGGCGGTGCTGACGGAAGGCCGCCCGATCCGCGACGTGCTGGTGCTGCATCCGGCTTCCACCGCCTGGTGCATGGTCGGTACGGGGCCGTACGGCTTTCCCGCCCGCGGCAAGGACCGGGACGTCTCGGCCACGAATCATTTCGGCCATGAATTCAACGCATTTCTCGGCAAGCTGCTCAGGGCGCATTACGATTTCGATCTCGGCGACGAGACGATTATGGCCGAGACGGGAGCAATTCGCGGCGGCGCATTGTCCGTGAACATGGCGGAGTACCGCGTCGTCGTTATCCCGGAGATCCGGACGATGCTGGACAGCACGTTCCGGCTGTTGTCCGCCTTTCTCGAAGCGGGCGGAAAAGCGGTGGCGGTCGGCCCGCGCCCGACGATGATCGAAGGCAGAGCGTCGGACCGGCTGTCCGCGCTCTACGATCATCCGAACATGACCGCCGTTGGGGACACCGGGGAAGCGGCGGCGGCTCTGGAGCGCATCCTGCCCCGCCGGGTCAGCATGACGAACGCGCAGTCGGAGGAAACGCCCGATCTGCTGTACATGCTAAGGGACATGGGCGAATGCCGCGCGCTGTTTGTCGTGAACAACGACCGCGGGAACGAACGCCGCGCCAACATTGCGATGGCTGTCGACGGCGTCGGAAGCATGGAAGAATGGCGGCCGCTGACAGGTGAAACGGCCGCCGTCGAAACGAGCGTGCGCGGCGGGTACGCCCATTTTGCCGCCGAGTTCGGTCCGGCGGATTCCAGGCTGTACATATGGCGCACAAACAAGCCTTCGCAGACGAGCTCTGCGGAAGCGAACTCCGGCAGGGCGGAAGCCGGCCCCAGAGCGGCGGCGGAGCTCGGGCCGGTTTGCCGGTTCACGCGCTCGATGCCCAACGTGCTGACCTTGGACACTTGCTCCTATGCCGTAGCGAACGGCGGGTGGTCGGACGAAATGGAAGTGTGGCAAGCCCAAAGGGCGATCCGCGAAGGCTTGGGCATGAGGCAGGTTTACGCCAACGGGCTGGAGCAAAGGTACAAATGGATTTACGACGCCCACCCGGAGAACGGCACGCCGGCCCGGTTTAAATTTTCGTTTCAGGTGTCGGCGCTGCCGGCGGAAACCGTCTATCTGGTCGTGGAATCCGCCGAACATTACGATTTGACGCTGAACGGTACGCCGCTTCCGAACCGGCCCGAGGGCTGGTTTCTCGACCGATCGTTCGACAAAGTGCCGCTTGCCGGGCTGAAGGAAGGCGCGAATGAGCTGATTTTGTCCTGCCGGTACGACAACCGGATGGAGGTGGAGGACATTTATCTGATCGGCGATTTCGCGGTCGATGCCGCAAGGGCGATCTCACCCGAACCGGATACGCTGCAATTCGGGGACTGGTGCGAGCAGGGATACACCCATTACTGCGGCAGTATGATTTATCATTTTGATTTCCATGCCGGGGGCGAAGCGGCGGGCCGGGTCGAGCTGGAGCTGGGCGATTACTCCGCGGTCACGGTTGAAGTGCGCGTGAACGGCGAAACAGCGGGGCATGTGCCCTGGCGGGCGGCCAACCGCCTCGACCTGACGAAGCACTGCCGCCGGCAGGGGGAGAACCGGCTCGAGATCGAAGTGATGGGCAGTCCGCGCAATATGCTCGGCCCGTTCCATCAGGCGGCCGGCGACACCGCAACGACCAATTGGGCGTCTTTCCGCAAAGAAGGCAGCGACCATACGCCGGCTTATAAATTGCGTCCTTACGGCTTGTTTGGGCAAGTCAAACTGTACACATAGGGACGGAAACGGAGGTTTTAGCATGACAAACAAGATGTGGGGGCTATTCCTTTCCTTCACGATCCTGTGTACCGCACTGCTGCCTGCGACCGCGCAAGCCTCAGTGAAATACTCCACGTATACGAAGGACAGCCGGGGCAATCTGATCTGGCTTCAGCCGGCTTACTTTCCGCTCGGCGTGATCGGGGAGGATCTGTCTGCGCCCGATCCCGGCGGCAAGGCAGGGCGAATCAGCTCGCCGATGCGGAATCCGAAAGATATTTTCATCGATGCGAACAATGAAGTGTACGTCGCGGACACGGGCAACAACCGCATCGTGCATATGACCGAAACGGGGCAGCTGGTGCGTTACATTACTTTGCCGGACAGCCCGATGAGCAAGCCAGAGGGCGTATTCGTGACGAAGGAAGGCGATATCTTCATCGCCGATACGGGCAACAAAAGAGTGCTGAGGCTTGACAAAAACGGCAAGCTGCAGCACGAATACAAGCGGCCGGAATCCCGTTATATTCCGGATACTTACGTATTCGAACCGGCCAAAGTTATGGTGGATGAGCGGGATTTTCTGTACATCGCCGTGCACGGCAGCTACGAAGGGCTCGTCATGCTCGACCCGGAAGGCAAATTTCAAGGCTTCTTCGGCGCCAACCGAACGGCGCTGTCCCCGTTAGACGCTTTAAAGCGCATGCTGTATACGAAAAAAATGTATGCCAACGAGATCGCCAAAAGGCCGGAGACGATCAACAGCGTCGCTACGGACAAGAACGGCTATATTTATACGGTCACCGGCGGCACCGCCGCATCGAACCAACTGAAAAAATTGAATATTAAAGGGGATAATTTGCTGCGCAGCTCGTCCAAATCGTTCGGGGAAACGGCTCCGTGGGACGTTCCGGCCGTACCGGCGGCAGCGGGGCCGCAACTGATCGACGTGGCCGTCGACCAAAGCGGCAATATGATCGTAGTGGACCAGCAAAACAAATATATGAGCCATTATGACGCATCGGGCAACTTGCTGTATTTTTGGGGCGGCGCCTCGGCTGTCGGGTCGTCCCAGGTCGGCCTGCTGAAAAGCCCGGCAGCGCTCGACGTGAACAGCCGCAACGAGCTGTTCGTCCTTGACGACCAGGAAAACATCGTGCAAGTGTTCCGCTTATCCGAGTTCGGCCAAAAGGTCGACCAGGCGAACCAGCAAACGCTGGCGGGCAATTACGAAGCCAGCGAACAGCCGTGGCGCGATGTGCTGCGGCTGAACGACCAGTTTGCGCCGGCCTATTTGGGGCTGGCCAAGTCGGCCTTCAGAAAAGAGCAATTTGCCGAAGCTCAGCAATTGTTCAAGGAAGCCGGTGATCAGCAGGGCTACTCCGATTCCTTTTGGCAAATCCGGATGCTGTGGCTGCAGCGCAATTTTTCCTGGATCGCAAGCGTTCTCCTGTTCGGCGGAATTGCGTACTTCCTGCTCGACAAGTACACCGCAAAAAGCGAGTTTCGCGCCAGGTGGCGCAACCGGCGAAGAACGCAGAACCGCTTTCTTAATCATTTGAAGCTGGCTCTGTATGTGCTGAAACATCCGATTGACGGGTTTTCCGCCATTCACTATGAGAATAGGGGGAGCTACTTGAGCGCAGGCGTCATTTTGCTTGGCGTATACGGCTCGCTCCTGATCAGCCGGTTTGTGACGAGTTTTACGTTCAATCCCAAAACTTTCGTCGATATTTACTCAACGTTCACGCAGTTTTTCATCGTCTGGACGGCCTGGATCGTCGCCAACTATTTGGTCAGCTCGATTTACCGGGGGGAAGGCCGGTTCAAGGACATCTTCATCGGCAGCTCCTATGCGCTCGTGCCTTACATTTTCGTCGGCATTCCGCTGTCCTTCGTCTCGAACGTTCTGACGATGTCGGAATCGTCCATGTTCCATTTTGCGTCGAACGCGATGACCGTCTGGATCGCTCTGCTGATCTTCTGGAAAATCCAGAACGTGCACAATTACAGCGTCGGGGAGACCGTCGTCAATATCGTCCTTACGCTGTGCGCGATGCTGGTTATCGGTGTGCTCATCTTCATCATGATTGGGCTGACGAGCGATTTCGTTTCACTGCTAGTTCAAATGTATCAGGAGGTGATGTTGAGATGATCCGGATCGGCAAACCGAACCAAACAGCCATCATCGTCACCGTCCTGATCGCGGCCGCTATCGTTCTGCTCTTGACCCGGGCGAAAATCGAGTTCAAAGCGCCGGAAAATCGCGTCGCATTCGCGGCACAGCAAAGCTCTTCGACCGAATCGCAGGGCGCACCCGCCCGGCTGCCGGCGGACGAAGATTTTAAAAACGTTGCGGAAACCGGCACGCTGCGGCTGAAAATGGACGCGCAGACAGGCCATTTTATCGTGGAGGACAAACGAAACGGCAATAGGTACCGCTCTTATCCGGACCCGAAATATTGGCCGCAGGAGAAAATATCCGAAAACTGGAAAAAGCATCTGGCGTCTCCCGTTATGGTGCAGTACGTCGATTTCTCAAAAAACGTCCTGCAGGCAAAGGAGACGAACCTGGCCGCCGAAGGGGGGCGGGTGAAAGACGTGCGGACGATACCCGGAGGCTTTTCCGTCGTTTACGAGCTGCCGGCGACAGGCTTCACGATTCCGGTTGAGGTGAAAATCGATCAAGACTACGTCGAGACGAAAATTGTCCGTGACGGCATTAAGGAATCGAAAATGGGCCTCGTCTGGATCAGGCCGTTCCCGTTCTTCGGAGCCGAATATACGGACGATCAGGACGGGTATATGTTCATACCTGACGGTGCCGGGGCGCTGGTGCGGTTCAAAAGCAACCAACTCAACGTCAACAAAATGTACGATGAGCCGGTGTACGGCAAAGACGCCGCATTCCCGGGGATCGACAACAACCGGAACAAAATCATGATGCCGGTATTCGGCATGAAGTCGGGTTCCAAAGGCTTTTTGGCCGTTGTTCACGAAGGCGACGAGTACGCCAACATCGTGGCCGCGCCCGCAGGGGTGCTGAGCAACTACAACTGGGTCGGGGCGCAGATGAATTACCGGGCGAGCTTCCTGCAGTTTACGACGCGGAATACGAACGTGCCTGATTCGTGGGGGTACGTGGACTACAACCGGGACCGGGAATTCGGCAGCGACCGTGTTGTCCGCTACTACATGCTGGACAGCGGGCAAACGGATTACGTCGGCATGGCCCAAACGTACCGCGGGTATTTGATGAAGGAAAAAGGGGTCAAGCCAGCCGCCGTTAAAAATCCGAACATTCCGCTGTACGCGGATTTCATCGGCGCCGATTCGGAAAAAGGTGTCGTGACCGACCGCTATCTCCAATTGACTACGGCCGATGAAGCTGCGCAAATCGTAAGCTCCCTGCACGACAAAGGCATTCCCAACATGTCGCTGACGTTCAAGGGATGGCAGAAGGGCGGCTACAGCTCCTTCGGCAGCACGTTCCCGGCCGATGCCCGGATCGGCGGCGACAAAGGCATGAAGGCGTTCGTCGACAAAGCCCACAGCCTCGGCTATCCGGTCTATTTGGAAGCGCAGTACGCGCTGAACAATACGGGGGGCGGCGGCTTCGATCCGAAGTTCGACGCGATGGTCAATCTGGCCGGCCGCAATCTGACGATGAGTCCGCTGCTGAACAGGGAACGGACGCCTGTGGTCAGCTACAAATTCATCGAACAAGCGGTTGCGCGCGACTTGCCTCAATTTAAGGCGCTGGGTGTTGACGGTCTTGCCGTCGGCATGCTCGGACAGCGGCTGCTCAGCGATTACAACACGGCGTACGGTTCGCCGAGGGACGAAGCCCGCACCGTTCAAGAACGAATACTGAGCGGCATCAAGGAGGCGCTGGGCGGCGTGCAAACCGAGAAGGCCAATATGTACGTGCTGCCGCACGCCAATTTTATGAAAACGATGGTTTACGACGATTCGTACGATTTGTTTTCGGACGAAGCCGTTCCGTTTGCCCAAATCGCCTCGCACGGCCTCATTTCGTATTCGTCGGAATATGTGAACAACCGCCAGGAGGATGTCCACGACTTTTTGCGGGACATCGAATACGGCGCGGCGCCCGCTTTCATTTTCACCAAAGCCGAGACGAAAACATACGTAAATTCATACGGCCTGCGCTACTACAACACCTACTACCCGGATTGGGAAACGTTTGCCGCAGAGCAGTATAAGCGGTACAACGAGGCGCTTGGCGACGTTCAGGACCGGTTCATCGTCAATCACCGGACGCTTGAGCCGGGGGTTAAGGAAACGACGTACGCCGGCGGGAAAACAATTATCGTCAACTACAAATTGACGCCGTACCGCAGCGGGGATCTGTCCGTTCCCGGGCAAAACTTTACCGTCGTTCAAGGGGGGGCCGGCAAATGAACCGCAAAGCGAAATTAAAGTCGTCGCTGATGGAATATTTGGAAGGATCGCTGTTCATCGCCCCTTGGTTCGTCGGATTTGTCCTCTTTATGGCGTTCCCGATCGGCTACTCTTTGTTTATGAGTTTTCAGGATGTGACGATAACGGCGACCCGCACGACGACCCGATTTATCGGCTGGACGCATTACCGGTACATTTTGTTCGAAAACGGGAGCCTGCTCTACAACCAACTGCTGCCGTTTCTGCGGCAAGCGCTGTTTATGATCCCGATTATCGTCATTTTCGCGCTGCTGATCGCGATTATTTTGAACCAGAAATTTGCCGGCCGCACCTTTTTCCGGGCGATTTTTTTCCTGCCCGTCATTTTGTCCACCGGCGAGGTCGTCAAGGAGTTTTTGACGCAGGGCGAAGGCGATCTCGGCTTTATGTCCAAATACAACGTCGCCGGAATGATTCAGGCCAACTTGTCTGCGACCTGGTCCGCTCCGCTCATTTCGATTCTCGATTCGTTCGTGCTCATTTTGTGGTATTCCGGCGTGCAAATTTTGATCTTCCTGGGCGGCCGGCAGACGATCTCGAATTCGGCCTACGAAGCGGCGCGCATCGACGGCGCAGGCCCGTGGGAAATGTTTTGGAAAATTACGCTGCCGGCCATGACGCCGTTCATTTTCCTCAACTTGATCTACACTGTCGTCGACCTGTTCACGTTCCCGACCAATCCGATTTTGTCGAAGGTGCGGGAAAGCGAATACGGGCAGTACAGCGCATTGATCTGGATTTACTTCCTGATCATCAGCTTCTTTCTGGTCATTATTTTTCTGATCTTTAACCGGGTTACCAAAACGCAAAGAGCGTAACAATCCTACGATTGCTGGGGTGAGGCCATGAGTCGCCTGAAATTGAAAAACGTCCCGTCTTCCTCGCTGCCGGAGCTGCTGAATCGAGTCCGGTATGCGGTTATCGGCAGGGAAGCGGACAAAGGACTGCTGTTCAAATTGTTTATTTACCTGATTTTGCTGGATACGGCTTACATTTGCTTGAAACCGATTTTGCACATGGCGACGACGATGGTGAAAAATGCCGACGACTTGCTGGATCCGGCCGTCAATTGGTTCCCTCGAGTTATCTATCTGGGCAACCTTCAGGAAGCGTGGGAATGGATGAAATATCCGAAAGCGCTGGCTATCAGCCTCGGACTGTCTCTATCGGTATCCGTCCTGCAGACGTTCTCGTGCGCGGTGACCGGCTATGCGTTCGCCCGCCTGAAAATCCCTTTTAAAAGGCTGCTGTTTTTTTTCCTGCTGCTGACGTTTATCGTGCCGATGCAGGTGACAATTTTGCCCAACATCATTTACGCCAGACAGCTTGGCCTGTTAAATACGATTTATCCGATCATTGTGCCGGCATTTTTCGGCCTGGGGCTGAAGGGGGCGCTGTTCGTCATCATTTACCGGCAGTTTTTCTCCACGCAGCCGAAAGAGCTGGAGGAAGCGGCGCGGATTGACGGGGCCGGCGTGATCAAAATTTTTTATAGAGTCATGATGCCGCTGGCCAAGCCGGCCGTTCTCGTCGTCTTTTTATTTTCCTTCATCTGGACCTGGAACGACTTTTATTTGCCGAGCATGTATTTTCCCGACATTGAAACTGCGCCGTTGTCGCTGGGCATAGAAAAAATAGCCTCGGCTTTGCGCCAGCAGGCGGAGGCGTACGGGCCGTCGGTGACGGACGAAGCGATCCGCATGTCGACGACGTTCCTGATGATCGTCCCTCCGCTGCTGCTGTATACGTTCACGCAGCGATGGTTCGTGGAAGGCGTGGAAAGAACCGGCCTGGTCGAATAGACGCAAAACAAATGTGGAAGGAGGCATTCGGGCATGAAACAAACGCGGATGAAAAGGCTGCTGGCTGTATGCTTCGCCGCCGTCTGGATCGTTTCCGTCACGGCGGCGTGTTCCCAGTCGGCGCAGAGCTCTCCGGGCGCAGCAGCGAACGCCAAAAAAATGCTCTATGTCAAAAGAGGAGAAGGAACGAACGATCCGGTCATCATGAAACATTTTGAAAAGCTCGGCTATGTGGTCATCGATATGTCCGACAACATGTTTAAGGCGAATCAGGCGGACGGCTTCGGCGTCGTGTTTATTAGCCCGACGGTCAATTCCGCCAGAATCGACGCCGAGCTTGGGCGCTCCGCAGTGCCCGTCGTCTACGCCAAGCCGCAGGCGGCCAGCATCGCCGGCTTGACGGGAATGCTCGACTACGGGCAGGTGGACGCGGGGAAAACCGTGCAGATCGCCGGCAGCAAGCATCCGCTGGCCGCCGGATTGAAGGACCGGATCACGGTCTACAAAAATGACGGGAAGCTCAGCTACGCGATTCCGGGAAAAGAGGCCGTGACGATCGCGACAGCCCCGGACGACGACAAAAAGGCGGTTGTTTTCGCGTACGAGAAGGGCGCCGCCAACATCAAGGGCGAGAAAGTGGCTGCCCGGCAAGTATTTTTCTACTTGACGGCAGGCGAGGAAATGAATCAGACCGATGACGGCTTGAAACTGTTGGATGCGGCTGTTCAGTGGACTGCACAAAACGGCAAAAAGTAACCTATTCCATTATCATGCGGGGAGGAATCCGATTCATGAAAAGTTTATTCGGTACGGCTGTAATCGCCGTCATGGCGTTTGCGCTCGCAGCTTGCAGCGCAGCGCCCAGCCGCCCGGTTTCCGTGTCTAACGAGCCTTCGTCGACGAGCGCCGGCAAATCGCAGAGCAGCGGAAAAAAAGTGCTTTTTATTGGAAGAGAAAGCGGCGGGGACGCCATTGTGGCCAAACGTCTGCGACAGACGCACGGCATGGACGTCACGATCGTATCCGATAAGGAAGTGAAGGCGGAGCAGGCGAAGGGCTGCACGCTTATCTTTGTCAGCGAATCCGTCAACTCCGGGAAAATCAAGGATATGTTCGTGAAAACGGCGGTGCCGGTCATCTATGACGAGCCGCAGGTGTCCGGCGATACGGGGATGACGGATGTGGACGCGAACGGCAAGCTGCAGGGGCCGGAAGCGGCCAAGACGATTCAGATCGTGAACGCCAAGCATCCGCTGGCAGCGGGACTGGACAGCCAAGTGGACGTTTACAAGGAGAACGGCAAAATGAGCTACGCGACTCCCGGCAAAGAGGCGATTGTCGTGGCAACCGTGCCGAACGACGCTCAGAAAGCGACGATTTTCGCTTACGACAAAGGCGCGACGAACGTCAAAGGCGAGCCGGTGACGGCGCGGGAAGTGTTCTTCTACTTAATGGAAGGCGAAGAAATCAATCAGACCGACAACGGGTGGAAGCTCTTCGATGCCGCCGTCCGCTGGGCGACCGAGAAGAAGTAGCATCCGGGCCGGCTCCCGGGGAAAGATGCGATAAACAACCTATAATAAGCAAGCACCGACCTAATGCAAACGTCTTCCATCCATAATAAAGTAAGGGTACAAAAATATAAGCGTTTACATCGCTGTGGCCATATTTTGCTTGGACCAATCAAAAGGGAGGTTGTAAGGAAACATGAAAAAGCTTTTGAAAGCATCTTTGCTGCTGGCTGCGGCGGCAGCGATTATGGCAGGCTGCACGTCGCCGACCGCAGCGCCAACACCCGACGCGAAGAAATCTCCGGATAACGAAATATTCATCTATACGGTATACCCGTCTTTTTACGCCAAAGAGGACATTTGGGAAAAGCAGGTCGGGCAATATTTGAAGAAAAAGTTTCCCGAGCTTACGTTCAAGCACGTGCAGTGGGATAACCCGGGCAGGCAGTATAAGGATCTGATCGCGGCCGGGACGATCCCCGACATTGTTATCGATAATTCGCGCATGAATTTGCAGCGGTATATTTTGAAAAACGATCTCCAGTACGATATGACCGACCTGATCAAAAAGTACAATTTCGACACCAGCAAGCTGGAGCCCGCCTCGATGGCGCAAATGAAAAATGTGACTCCCGAGGGCAAAATTTACGGCCTGCCGTTCCAGTTAAGCGATTTCGTGCTGTTTTACAACAAGGATATTTTCGATAAATTCGGGGTCGAGTATCCGAAGGACGGCATGACCTATGACGAAATTTACGAATTGGCCAAAAAGCTGACGCGCGTTGACGGGGAAAACACGTACAAGGGCTACCAGCAGCATCCGGGGCTGTACATGACCTATAACCAGCTTTCGCAGTCTCCGCTCAGTTTGACGGAAGATAAGGCGGAGCTGACGACTCCGGGCTGGAAAAAGGAAGTTGACAATTTGCGGCGCTTCTACGAAATTCCGGCGAATCAGTTTACTTCGGTCGATGATTTCCCGAAAGGGAAAATTGCGATGTCCGTCCACGTGTCGGAAAAAATCGTCCAATGGTACGAACAGAACAAAAACCTGAATTTCGATATCGCCGCCATGCCTTCGTTTGCCGACGCTCCGGGCGTCAAGGCGCAGCCGAACATGTATGCGGCGTACATCACCAAGCAATCGACCAAAAAAGATCAGGCGTTCCAGGTGATCCAGTACCTGCTCTCCGAAGAAATGCAAATCAATTTCGCCAAGGAAGGGATTATCGGCCCGCTGCAAACGCAAAAAGTGCAGGAAGCGTTCGGCAAAAACTTGCCGCAAATGCAGGGCAAGCACGTCCAGTCGATCTTCTACGGCAAAAACGCCATGCCGCCGGCAGCGCGCGCCGCAGGCTTAACCTATATCGACGCACCGCTGCATAACGTGTTCGCTCCGCTTATTTTCGGGGAATCGAAAGATTCCATGACCGCGCTGCGGATGATCGAGGAGCAGACGACCAAAGGCATTCAAACCGAAAAAGCCGCTCAGTAAACATGTAGGCAGGAGGAGTCAGTTTCATGAAACGTTTGCTCACGTTACTCGTCATCGCATGGATGACATTTGCCATCGCCGCCTGCTCCGGGGCCAATACGGGCGCGGAGTCGACCGCCGCACCGCCGGCGAATACGCCGCAGGCAAGCACCTCGTCGTCGCCGGCGAATACGCCGCAGGCGAGCGCCTCGACAGCGTCGTCGGCTACGCCGCAAGCGAGCGCCTCGACAGCGCCGTCGGGTACGCCGCAGGCGAGCGCCTCGTCGGCGCCGTCGGACGCGCCGAAGACGTCCGCAGCACCTGCGCCTGCAGCGGACTCGGCGAAGCCTTCGGCCGCAGCGACGGTTAAACCCGCCGACGATACGCCGACGGCAGCGCCGCAGCCCGAAATTTCGCCCAAAGGGAAAAAGCTGCTGTTCGTCGGCAGGGATCAAGACCCTGTGCCCGCAGAAGATGTGGCCATTGAAAACCGTTTGAAAGGTATGGGCTTCCAGGTTACGAGACTCGGCGACCGGGATTTCACCGCCGATGAAACCAAAGGGTATGATTTCCTGTATTTCAGCCAGACGACGAATTCGAAATTTTTGAAGGACGGGGTTATGAAAAATGTGGCGATACCGACGTTGTACGTCAAAAGCCACGGCATGTTTTACCTCGGCTTGACGTCCCTTGAGGAAGGCGCAGTCGTCAAAAATATGAAGGCGGTCGACATCGTCGACAGCAAGCACAAGATTGCTGGCGGCTTATCGGGCACCGTCGATGTGTTTAAAGAAGCCGGCGAAAGGTTCGGCATCGGTTACGGGCTGCCGGGCAAGGAAGCCAAGGTGATCGCCACCGTTCCCGGGGACAGCAAGAAGGCCGCTCTTTATTATTACGACAAGGGCTCGAAGGCCGATAACGGTTATGAGGTGAAAGCGCGCATATCGTTCTACTATTGGAGCAACGGTATGCAGGATAATTCGACGGACGCCGGATGGAAGCTTTGGGACAATATCGTTTTGTGGACGCTGCAGAACGGTTAAGAAACCTTGTACGAGGAAAGGATGTTGATCGATGATCAGGCATCTGAGGAATCTGAAGCGATTTTCCGCAATGGCTTTATCGCTTGCGCTGTTGGCCGGCTGTACGGCGGAACCGGTCCCGAACGCCAAACCCGGCGGGACGGACGGCCAGCATCCGCCCGCAGCCAAGTCGCCGGACAACGAACTGTTTATTTATACGGTATGGCCGGCTTACTATGCCAAAGAAGACATTTTTCAAAAGCAGATCGGCGATTTTATCAAAAAGAAATTTCCCGATATTACGGTCAAACACGTCGCATGGGACAATCCCGGCCGACAGTACAAGGACTTGATCGCAGCCGGCACGATCCCCGACATCATCATGGACGACACGCGAATGAACGTGCACAGGTACATCATCGACAACGATCTTCAGTACGATATTTCCGGTCTGATCAAAAAGTACAATTTTGACACGGGCAAATTGAATCCCGCCTTTATGGCGCAAATGAGCAATTTGACGCCGGACGGCAACATATACGGCCTGCCGTTTTACAATAACGATTATGCTTTGTTTTACAACAAAGACATTTTCGATAAATTCGGCGTCGACTATCCGAAAGACGGCATGACTTATGACGAGATTTACGAGTTGGCCAAAAAGCTGACGAGGGTGGACGGCGAAACGACCTACAAAGGCTTTTCGCAAAATCCCGGCCAGTATATGAACTATAACCAGTATTCGCTCTCGCCTTTGAGCCGGACGGCGGATAAGGGCGACATGAGCGCGCCCGGATGGAAAAAGCTCGTAGACAACCTGAGAAGGTTCTACGAAATTCCCGCCAATCAATTCGACACCGTCGAGACGTTTGCGTCAAAACCGAATATTGCGATGGCCGTCGCCACGGTGAGCGATCATCTGGTCAAATTTAACGATCAGAACAAGAGCTTGAACTTCGATATCGCCTCCGTTCCTTCCTTCAGCGACGCGCCGAATACGAAGTATCAGCCGAATGTGTATTCGATGTACATAACGAAGCAGTCGACGAAAAAAGAGCTTGCCTTTCAGGTGATGGCTGCGCTGCTTTCCGAAGAGCATCAGATCGAGATGGCGAAAGAAGGCGTGATCGGACCATTGGAAAGCGAGGCGGTCAAAGCCGCATTCGGGCAAAATTTGCCGCAAATGAAGGGCAAGCGCGTGCAATCGATTTTTTACGGCAAAAACGCGAATCCCCCGGCGGCGCGTGCCGCAGGTCTGGTCTGGTACGATGCGGTCGTGCAAGGCGTGTTCCAGCCGCTCATTTTCAGCGAGTCCAAAGATTCCGTGACGGCGCTGCGCATGGTCGAAGAGCAGACGACCAAAGCGATCGAGACGATAAAAGCGGGCAAGAAGGAAGTGGAACAGGCTGCGGGCGGCAAATAGCCGCACATACCCGTACCCGTTCGTTCGCGAAAAGGCTGTCCCGTATTTGGAGCAATTAACCTATAAACGTGAGATAAAGCGCCTATAATCGGCCGGCAAATTCGTATTACAGTAAGGATAGCGCAATCATTTTACAAATTCATAAAGGAAGGTGCCTGGAATGAAGAGATATGTTTCCTCGCTTTTGGCGATAATGCTCTTATTCTTATCTTTGATACCGCTCACATTTGCGGCGGAAAGCGGTTCGGACACAAAAGCGGCAGTCAAATCCGTAGACAATTTTGAGGATTTGAAAGATCTTTCGCAAGAGGTCAAGGACAAATTCGATGCGCTGATCAAGGCCGGCGTATTTAGCGGACTGACGGACGATACGTTCGGTCTCGACGCCAAAATGAACCGCGCCCAGTTCGCCAAAGTCGCCGCCATCATTTTTCAGCTGGATGTCGACAATTCGCTCACAACCTCTTCGTTCTCGGACGTCAGCGCCGACGACCCGGCCAACTCTTATGCGCTGCCCTATATTGAGGCGCTGAAAAAAGCGGGGCTTACGAACGGCTCCGATTCCAGCGGCAAAATGTACAATCCGTCAGGCCCGGTGTCGCGCCAGGAGCTTGCGGCGTTCCTCATCCGCGGACTCGGTCTCGATGAAGACGCGCAGCAGGCGGAGCCGACGGGCGACAAAACCGTGGACGATTGGGCCAAAGGCTATGTCGCGCTTGCGCTCGAGAAGAAGCTGCTGACGAACCAAACGGGCAGCACGTTCGGAGGCAAGTCGTCCGCAACGCGGAAAATGCTGGCTCTGGCCGCTTATGCAGCCAAGCAAATTTTTGACGGCAACGATGACGGCGGGTCGGAGCCGGGCACATCTGGCGGCGGCACATCCGCAACGCCGACGACGAAGCCGGAGCCGACACAGCCGCCGAAAAGCGGAGACATCTCTCCGCAGGGGAAAAAGCTGCTTTTCATCACCGTGCAGTCGCTGAAAGACCTGGCTAAAGAAGTGCCCGCCGATAATTCGATCGTCAACCGGTTGAAGGATTTGGGCTTCCGGGTTACTAATATTGCCTGCGACAAGTTCAAAACGGAAAAAGCGGACGGTTACGATCTGATCATCGTCAGCAGCGCCGTCAACGAAAAATATTTGAAAAGCGGTCTTTTGAAAGAAGTCGCCATTCCGACCGTATATTTGAAGCATCAGGGCATGACGGGCCTTAGCCTTGCTTCCAACGAGTCCTACAGGGAATACAACATCAAATCGCTTACCATCGCGGACCCTAAAGAAAAGGCAGCAGCCGGATTCTCGGGCGATGTGCAAATTTTGGCCGATGCCAAATCGACAGCCTGGATTCAATACGGCAAGCCCGGCAAAGAAGCGGTGAAAGTGGCTACGGTTCCCGGCAAAAGCGATGAAGCGGCCATTTATTATTACAATAAAGGCTCGCATTCGGACAGCGGGTATGAAGTGAAAGCGCGCATCTCGTTCTTCTTCTACGACAGAACTACCGTGAGTTACGATAGTACAGGTTCGGGCGTAACGACTGCGACTGAAAATGCATGGAAACTTTTCGACGCGATCGTTCTTTGGACGCTGCAAAACGGTTAATGTTTCCGAATCCGGCCGGCGGGGCTGTCCCACAAGTAGCATGAGCTGCTGAAGGGCCAGCCCTTTCTTTTGTTGAAACAAGCGGATCGCCGAAATTGAACCGGAAGGAGCGTGGATGCATATGATTTCGCAGCAGAGCTTGCCGGGCTCCGGGCATCTTGTCAGGGCGGAGAGCGTCACGAGGGTGTTCGGACGCGGCTCCGGCGCGGTTCACGCTTTGCGGGGAGCGAGCCTGTCGATACCGGCCCAAAAGCTTGTCGCCCTGAGAGGGCGGTCGGGCTCCGGCAAAACGACGCTCATTAACATATTGGGCGCGCTGGACAGACCGACGGAGGGCCGGGTTTATTTTGACGGGGACGAAATCGGCCGATGGCCCGAGAACAAGCGCAATCAGTTGCGGCGCGCCCGAATGGGGCTCATTTTCCAATCGTTCGGACTTGTTCCGCTGATGACGGCTTACGAAAATGTGGAATTCGGCTTGCGGGTCGCCGGCGTGAAATCGTCGCTGTTCAAGTCCTACGCGGAAAGCGCGCTCGAATACGTCGGGCTGCAGGCGAGAATGAAGCACAGGCCTTTCGAAATGTCCGGCGGCGAGCAGCAGCGGGTGGCGATCGCCAGAGCTATCGCGCACAGGCCGACTTTGATTTTGGCCGATGAGCCGACCGCAGAGCTCGACAGCAAGATGGGGATGCAAGTGATGCATGTTTTTAAAAATTTGGTGCAAAGCGAAGGAATGACCATTATTCTAACTACGCATGATCCGGCGATTATGGGCGTTGCCGATCTTGTTTATGCACTGGAGGATGGCCAAATTGCCGAAGCGACTTAACAAAATATGGCTGCCTGCGCTCGGAATTTGCTGTATGGCGGCGCTGCTGTCGGGATGCTCCCTGCTTCCCGTCGAAGAGGCGGAGATGAAGCCTCCGCTGATCGAACCGACCAAGGAAACTTTAAGCCTCTATACCGTGAAGCGTGCGAATATTAGCCAGCAAATTACGGGCGTCGCGACGTTCGCCTCGGACAAAACGGATTATTTGTATTATTCGGAATCCGGAGGCCGGTTGACCAAGCTGAATGTGAAGCTGGGCGACGCCGTCAAGGCCGGGGATGTTGTCGCCACAACGGAAACGTCCGATCTTGATACGAAAATCAAGCTGCAGCAAATTTCCATGGAAAAGCTCAAAATATCGCTGCAGCAAGCTACGATGGAGAAGGGCGCCGACGATCCCGACGTCCGTCTGAAACTGCTGGATATGGAAAGCGCCCAATTGCAGCTCAAATCGCTGCAGGATCAGCTGCGGAACACGAGGCTTGCGGCCACGATCGACGGGGTCGTCACGTTTATCGACACGATTCAGCCCGGCGATCAAGTGACCGCCTACAAGCAATTGATAACGCTTTCCGACCCGGCGGCGCTGCAGTTGATTTATACCGCTGCGGGCCAGAACGATTTGGCGGGCGTCGAAGTGAACATGGATGTCAAAGTAAAAATCAAAGACAAAATTTTTGCCGGGAAAGTCGTCCAGACGCCGCTCACCGCTCCGCCTAACAGCAACAAAACGGTTCAGGATAAAAACGCCAAAGCCATTTATATCAAGGTGCAGGGACTGCCGCCTGATATTGCGATCGGAAGCCAGGCCGATATTACGATCGTGACCCAGGCGAGGGATCAGGTGCTGGTCATTCCAAGAGCCGGGCTGCGCAGCTACATGGGTCGCGATTACGTGCAAATTCTCGATGGCGAAAGCCGCAAAGAGGTCGATATCGAGAAAGGCATTGTGGCGGCAACGGAAGTGGAAGTCCGGAAAGGGATCAGCGAAGGGCAGCAGGTTATTTTGAATAACTAGGGGGCTAAGAGATTGGCGTTATTTATCATGATCTTGCGCAAAATGATCAACAATAAATGGCTCGAGCTCAGCCTGCTGTTCGGTCTGGTATTGTCCGTCGCCCTGACGAGCAGCATGCCCATTTATACGAATGCCATCTTGCAGCGGCTGTTGATTCAGGAGATGCAGCAGCTGCAGCTCGGCAGCAATCAATACCCCGGCATCTATTGGCTGTCGGCCGCACTGTCCGAGCAAGAACAGCAGAAGCGGGATCAAATAGCGGAAACGGACCGTTTTTTGCAAAAATCCGCCGGTCGATTTGGCGTGCCCGTGCAGCATTTCGTTCGCGAAAGGGCTACGCAGCGCTACGGTTTAACCCCGGCCGAGCCCGATAAAGTCGATATGTACGTCCAGCGGTCGGCGGATATTTCCGCCATTGACGGCATGGAGGACCATATTCGGCTCGTGGACGGCCGCCTTCCGGCGAAAGAGCCGATGAACGGCGTGTACGAAGCTCTTGTCCCGCCGGAAGCGCTGACGGAGCTGGACATGGTGCTCGGCACCGAGTTTGTCATCGACGATGCGAGCTTGAAGCAGCCGGTGCGGATCAAAGCCGTCGGCGTGTTCGAACGCAAAGATTTTACGGACATCTATTGGTACAATCATACGAGCAGCTACAAAAACAGCTTTTTGATCGATTTCAATTTGTTCGAAAAAGAGATTACGGAAGCCGGCAGTCTGCATCTCCAGTCCGGTTATTGGTATTTCGCGCTCGATTATACGAAGCTGACGCTCGCTTCCGCCGATGTCTTCCTGAATAACGACTATGCGATCGACACGTATATGGACGCGCATTACGATTCGCACAACAAAAACGTTCCGGCGCTGCAAACTTTGGAAAATTACTACGTGAAAGAGAGTCGGCTGCGGCTCATGCTATGGTCGCTCAACGTTCCGGTAATGCTGATGCTGGCCTTTTACTTGTACATGGTCGCCAACCTGATTGCGGAACGCCAAAAAACCGAAATCGCCGTGCTGCGCAGCCGGGGAGCGAGCCGCCGGCAAATTATTCTCAGCTATGTCGCCGAAGGCCTGGTGCTCGGCGCGATCGCTTTTGCCGCCGGCCCTTACGTAGGCCTTCTGCTTACGAAGCTGCTCGGGGCTTCCAGCGGATTTCTTGAGTTCGTGCAGCGCGCCCGGCTTGAAGCCGGTCTGAACCGGGATGCGTATCTGTACGCTTTGATCGCGATCGGCGCCTCGCTCGTCATGACGCTGATTCCCGTAATCCTCGCGACGAGGGTTACGATTGTCGGACACAAGCAGCAGTCGGCGCGGTTTCAGAAAAGCTCTTTTTGGCATAAATTTTTTATCGATATCATGCTGCTCGGAATCTCCCTGTATGGGCTGTATAACTATAAAGCCCGCGTCAAGGACATGCTGACGCTCGGCCTGAAGTCCGCGGATTTGCGCGTTGATCCGCTTTTGTTTCTCATTCCGGCCTTGTTTATTTTGGGGCTCGGCTTGCTGGTGCTGCGGTTGTATCCGTGGTGCGTGCGGTTATTGTACGGAGCGGGCCGGCGTTGGTGGCCCCCTGCCATATATGCGACGTTGATCCATGTGAGCCGTTCGATTATCCAATACCAGTTTATTATGGTGTTCCTCGTGATTACGATCGCCACAGGGCTGTTCAGCGCCAGCGCTACACGGACGATCAATCAGAATACGGCCGATAAAATCCGTTACGCCGCCGGCGCCGATATCACGATGCAAATCCATTGGGAGAACGATGCGCCGCCGGCCATCTTGTTCGGTCTTGACGGCGACGGCGGTGCGGCCGATTCCGCCGGCGATTCTTCCGGCGATGCCTCCTCCGACCGGCCCAAGAGGGTGCAGTACAGCGAGCCGTCCTTTTTGCCGTTCACGCAGTTTCCGGGCGTGGAGCATGCCGCCAAAGTGTTCGTCAAAAAAAATGCACTGCTCGCCAAAGGCAAGACGAGCACTTCCGTCGAGCTGATGGGCATCGATACGAAAGATTTCGGGGAAACCGCCTGGATGCGCGATCGTTTGCTGAACTACCATATCAACAGCTATTTGAACCTGATCGCCCGCAATCCGTCCGCTGTCCTGATCTCCAGATCGGTTGCCGAAACGTACGGCGTGAAACCTGGCGATACGATTGCCGTAGGCTGGCCGAACGTCGAGCCGGCCTCGTTCACCGTATTCGGGATCGTCGACTATTGGCCGTCCTGGAATCCGAATCCCGGGGCGAACGATACGGAGTCGGTCACGACCAAGCAGGGGACTGTGACGAAAGTGAAGAAGCCGATGCTTGTCGTCGGCCATTTGAGCTACATCCAGAACAACATCGCGCTGGAACCGTACGAGGTATGGCTGAAGCTGAAGCCGCAGGCGAGCAGCACGGCCGTGTATCAGGCGGTCGCCGGCCACGGTTACGAAATCGAAGCGTTGACCGACGCGAAGCAAGAACAGATTAAAGCGATCAAGGACCCTTTTCAGCTGGCGATTAACGGAGTCATGACGCTTGGATTTTTGATCTCGATTCTTGTCTGCTTCTTCGGGTTTTTGTTGTACTGGGTGCTGTCGCTGTCCGCCAGGACGCTGCAGTACGGCATTTTTCGCGCGATGGGCGTCTCCGTCCCGCAGTTGATCATGATGCTTGCCGGCGAGCAGGCGATGATTTCCGGTGCGGCCATTGCGATCGGGATGTTGACCGGCAATCTTGCCAGTTATTTGTTCGTGCCGCTATTCGGCTTGTCATTCGATCCGGGCACGCAGGTGCCGCCGTTTCAGGTGACGTTCGATCCGCGCGACCGCGAGCGGCTGTATGCGATCGTTGCCGTCATGATCGCGATCGGGCTTGCCGTGCTGGGGCGTATCGTTTCGCGGATCCGGATTCATCAGGCAGTCAAGCTCGGGGAGGATTAACATGATCCATTGCGAAAACTTGGTCAAAATTTATAAAATCGCCGATTTGGAAGTCGTCGCCTTGCAAGGGCTTGATTTGCACGTCGAAGCGGGCGAGCTGATGGCGATTATCGGCAACAGCGGCAGCGGCAAGTCGACGCTGCTTAACATGCTGGGCGGGCTGGACCGCCCTTCGGCCGGCCGTCTGATCGTGGACGGCAAAGATTTGCTCCATATGGCCGAAAAAGATCTCGTCAAATACAAGCGGGAATCGGTCGGTTTTGTATGGCAAAACAACGCGCGCAATTTGATTCCGTATTTGACCGCGCTCGAAAATGTCGAGCTGCCGATCCTGCTGCGGGGCAGCCGCAAACGGGAAAGGGCGCTCGAACTGCTGGAAGCCGTCGGTCTCGGACACCGCCGAAACAACAAATTGAACCAGCTTTCGGGCGGCGAGCAGCAGCGCGTAGCGATCGCGATCGCGCTGGCGAATCACCCGAAGCTGCTGCTTGCCGACGAGCCGACCGGTTCGGTCGACACGCACATGGCGAATCAAATACTCGGCTTGTTCCGCCAGTTGTCCGGCACCTTGGGGATTACGGTCGTTATCGTCACGCACGACCCGATGCTGGCCAAAAAGGTAGACCGGGTAGTCGCCATCCGAGACGGCCGGACGTCTTCGGAAATTTTGCGGCGCAAGCCGCATGAGCCGGGAGCGCCGGACGCGGAGCAGCAATCCGGGGAGCGGGAGGAGGAGGCTCAGGTCGAGTACGCGGTGCTGGACCAGGCCGGCAGGCTGCAAATCCCGGCAAGCTATTTGGAGGCGATCGGAGCGAAGCGGACGAATAAAGTCGAGGTTACGCTGGAGGAAGGCAGAGTCGTGCTGAAGCCCCCCAAACCGTAGCGAATTAGCGGGTTCGACGCCGCCGAAAAGCCCGCCGATTCTCCGGCCAGGATGAATTAAACAACCTATAAAGATGCATAAACCACCCTATGATGCGTTCGCTTTTTTGTAATAAAGTTAATCTATGAAAGGCACATTATTAGAGAGGGCGGACTGAAGCGACTAGAGAAAAAGAAATGTTCCAAAAAAAATGGAAGCGTTTTATTTTTTGGTAAACACTTATGGATCGGGAGGTGCATCGAATGAACAAAAAAATAACGCTGCTAGTATTGTTTGCGATGCTGTGCTGCTGCATAGCCCCTTTCGCCAATGCGGAAGAAGCCGCTTCGCAACCAACGCAGACGAAAGAAGAATCGTCGTCTTCCGAGGAATCATCGGTAACTTCGGTAACGTATTTGGCCGATCAATTCAGCGATTTGAAAAGCTTTAAGGCGGACGACAGAAAAAAAATCGCCGCCTTGCTGGGGCTGAACGCGCTCGATGCGGCATCGGCCGACGTATTCGGCGCGGATGACAGGATTACCCGCGCGCAAATGGCAAAAGCCGCCGCAATCGTGCTCGGCTTGAGCATTGACAGAGCGGGCACGGCGTCGTTTTTCAAAGACGTCAATTACAATGACCCGGCGCGTCCTTATATCGAAGCTTTGAGAAATGCGGGTCTCGCGCCGGACGCGGACGGCATCTTCAATCCGGCCGGGATCGTGTCGCGCCAGGAGCTCGCGGTGCTGCTCATCAAAGGGCTCGGCCTGGATGACAAGGCCAAAAGCACCGCCGCCCTCAAGGACGACACGGTAGACGATGCGTACAAGAGCTATGCCGCTTTCGCGATCAAGCAAAAGCTATTGATCAGACAAAACGGCAGGATCGGCGGCCGGGACGCCGTTACCCGGAAAACGCTGGCTCTAGCCTCTTATGCGGCGCTGCAGCTTCATGTAACGACGGCGAAGCCGGCCAAAGCTTCCATTGCCGAGCTGAAAGCGATCGGCAGAAGCAAATTGTCCGTGAAGCTGAATCGCGACGTGGATATCGACAAAGCGGTTTTGACCGTTACGAAAGACGGCTTCCTGAACTCCGACAACAAGCCGCAAGTATTTACAGGCGGCGTCAATTGGTCGGATGACAATACGACCGCAACGCTCGATATGGACGACGCCTTCACGACCGGTACCTACCATATCGCTTTGTCCGGAGTAGATGTTGCGAACGGCACGATGACATTCAAGCCGGAGAACGAACGGCTGACCAAACTGGAGCTCGTCACCGCGACCGAGAAGCTGCCCAGAGCGAAAACGATCATCGAGTACAAAGCGTACAACCAATACGGCGAAACGATGCCGCTGCTGGCAAGCAATTTGAGTGTTAAGGCGACAGCGCAAAAAAATGTTTCAGCGACCCTATATACGGGCAGCAACACCATCGGCCTCGATTTGAGCAATGAAAATCCGAACGCTTCCGTTTTTGTCTACTTGTTTGAAAAGACCGGATTCGTTTCCGCGAACAAAACGTTTACTGTCGGCGATACGCCTCAGATCAAGAAAGTCGAGCTGGGCGATCCGTCAAGCAATTTGAAAATGCCCGTCGGGCAGCTTTCGTTCACGGCCGGCGACAAAGCGTATCTCGTTTTCAAAGCCTTTGACCAGTACGGCAACCGGCTCGTCGATCCGCAGTATTTGAACATCGGCATCGGGAAATCTTTTACCGGGGCGCTCGGAAATGTGTTCAGAATGGATGGGCCCAACGATTTCATCGATTTTGACAACGACGGCTACCCGGAAATGCAGTTGGTCGCATACCAGGATCTGGACAGCGACAAGGAAGTAACGGTCAACCTGACCTACGCCAATAAGCAAATATCAACGAAAGTTATGGTGAAAACGCCAAAAGCGCCTACGTTCGTGAAAATCGGGCCTTTAACGACCGCGCTGACTGTCGGCGATACGAATCAAACGGTTAGTTTATCCGTCACGGATTCGCTGAACAACAGTTTATCGACGACCGAAATCGTCTATCTCGAGAGAACCGGCAAAATTTCGCTCTATCCGACGGGAGGACTCACGCTCGCCAGCCCTGCCATCAATTCCGACGGGCTCATCGTCGTCAGCTCGGTGACGGCCGAAGGTCCCGGCGCGATCAATGTCCGGCTGAAAGGCGTCGATCAGACGATTTCGTATCCCGTCAACGTCCTGGCTGCCCGCCGGCCGGACACGATCAAGCTGGACACGAACAACGTCGTGCAAAATCTTTTGGCGCTGAACGGATTAGGCACCGCGTTTTCGAGCACCGGGACGACGATGCCCAAGGCGCAGTTCATCATTTACGATCAAACCGGCACCGAATACACGACGAACCGCGCCAACTACAAAGTGCAGTTGAAGCTGGAAAAAATAAGCGGCACCACGGGAGCGGTCGCCAGCGTCTCCTATAAGAGCGGCTCGACATATCCTGCGCTCGTTACCGATGCGAACCCGACGGTTTTGCGGGAAATTAATACGATGACGACGAACGGGACGAATCCCGCTCTGTACTTCATCCCTTCCACGATGCTGACGGGCAGCTACAAATTGACCGCTTCGCTCGTTCAGGTTGACAGTGGTGGAGATATTTTACAAATATTGAGCTCCGATTCGGCTACGGCCGACGTCAAGAACATAGCGGACGCGAACCTGACTTATTATGCTGCGCCGAGCGGCAGCGGCCCTCTTTTGGCTACAGGCAAAACGCTCAACGATTTGGGCATTACTTCCAGCGTGTTGAATGCGACCTATGCGTTCAACTACTACGGATCGGCGTTTCAGCAGACGGTTACGGTCAACGGCAAAGACAGCACAGGTACGGACGTCATCCAAAACCTGCCGATCCGGGCGGTCATTTCCGACAACCCGCGGGCCGTCGCCACCGGCATCAACTCCAAAACCGTCGGCAAAATTATCGGCCTCGAAGCGGGAACAGCGAACTTGAAGGTCGTGTACGACACGCCGCTCGGCGGCATCGCGACGACCGATGCCATCGTGAAAAACAGCGTTGTCGACGTGTTTAACGGGGCGGCATTTTCGCAGTTCGGCACCAAGGGCGGCACCGTCGCGTTCAACACTGTCATCAACGGCAAGCCGGTATGGAACTCGCTGCTCACCGAAATACAGCTCAAGACGAGTTACGGGAACATTACCAGCAACGCCAACGCGGATCAGATTACGGTGCTCAACAACCTGATCGGCTTTCAGGCGTTCATTACCGATATCGTGTATACGACGACTATAGCCGCTCAGCAGGATGAAATCTCGATCGATCCTGCAACCTTTATCGTGACTTACAATCAGAAGAGCCCTTCGAAGAGAACGGTATCTTCGTTTACGCTGTATCTTTCGGTAGGATCGATACTGAACAAATATACGATCACGATCAAGCCGTCTTAAACATAGCGACGCCCCTGCCGGACTTCATGGCAGGGGCGTATTTTACCGATCAATGGAATTTCATTTGTTCATAGTCGATCTCATTGATATACTTTTCGACGGCTTGCAGCCGCTCCCGGCTCATCCCCTGCAGACACCGGACAAATTGCATTTGCCACTCCATCGGATACTCATGCTCCAATAACAGTATGGACGGCAAACCAAGAGACTCGCTTCGCAGCTCTTCATAGAAAACGATTTTTGCCAGAATAGCCAGCTCCATATCGCCAAACGCGTGGAAAAGGGCATCATACTCATCGCCGTACAAGCAATCCGACTCCAGCATATCGAGGTAGTCATGGAACGAGTGAAAGCTTGATAAGATCAGCTTGACTTTGTCCTCCTTCCTCTCGCATGCCATAATCTCATGCAGCAGCCTTCTTAATCGGACATCGCTCATTCTGTCCTCTTCGTTGAAGGAAATGACAATGGACTTCGCTCCCGCCTCCCTTTCCGTAATAATGAAAGTCCGCAAGCTGTTGTGCTTTGCGGCATTCGCCACTCGCTGAACGAGGTTTTCCATGCACCCGTCCATATACGCTTTCAGTTGCGAATGAATCGGCAATTGCTGCTGAAGCTTTCCCATCGCATCGGAGATGGCGGAGCGAATTTGCAGTTCAGTGAGGCTCATGAATTGCTGTTCTAACCGACCGTATTGACTCTCGGAAATACGGATATGATCGGCGCCTCCCCCTGATACAACCGAGAATATCGCATTGTTCAGCACGAGCTCAAACATATTGAACAACTCGATTCGGTAGTCAAATCTGCATTCCCTGCCGTAGCGGACCAACAAATCCGACAGCTCCTGCTGATCGAACATAGCGCAAAACCCGGTCTCCATCTTCAACCGTTCCAGGTACTGCTTGATATAGAAAACGCCCTGAAGCCGTGTGTCATCGACAGCAAGCGGATAATCGATGCTGGCCATCGTATTGTGGGCATCGAAGATAATGCCGTATTTCCTGAGAAAGATAGGCAGGGATTCGTCGATAGTCATGTTATAGGCATCGATTGGAACCTTCAGCTTATTAGCAGCGATTTCCTTATATAACAGTTTAGTCTCTTCAAAACATTGACTGACCTTTCCCACGCCTCTTTCATAGATTTGGCGAACTTCAATCGTTTTGAGATGCGTGATCGCCTTTTCCGGCTCCTCGAAGCTGAACAGATACGCGTCTGCCGCATACATGATGGAGGTCAGGATGCTTTCGGCTGTTTCTGTGGTAACCGAAGTGCTTTCGCCTAGGGTGTATTTCCCGATCAGCTCCTGCAGGACTTGCATCAATGCCTGCTGAATGCGCATTATTTCCTGACTCGTCAGCAGCCCTGCCCGCAAGCCTTCGTTCATTAAAGAGATCGTATATTGGTTTCGCTGCAGCCGAGATTTGCGAATACTGCCCTGGACTGTCAACTCGCGCCTACCGTTTAAATGTTCAGATCCCAACAGTCATCTTCTCCTTCAAGTAAAGACTCGTTCTTCTGCAATTCCCTTCGGAACTCCTCGGCATACTCTTCGAGTCTGCCTTTCAACAAGTCCAAGGAGCCCTCGCAATCCTCTTCGAACACTTCCTTCATCTTATGGATGAGCTTCATATCGCTGATTCTGTCTTCGGTTTCATTTTTCAAATAATAAAAAATCTCATGCAGCTCATTCAGGGTATCCGCATAGTTCTCCTGCCGGATGAACGAAGACGCCGAGAATACCTCGATAAGCTCCTTCGTCACTTCGATGCTCAATTCCACCCGCCCGCAGCCGTACAGGACCTGGTTTCTCGCCGCCAACATCAGTTCAACGTCCTGCGGAGTCAGAACCAGGCCAAAATCCTTGGTCTTCTCATTCAATTCCAGCAATTCGGCCATATGCTGTTCCTGCATAGACACGTTCAAGGAGTTGAAAATGCGAGACAAATACATGCGGTTATCGCTCTCCCTCTGGATTAAATTTTTTTGTTGAAAAAAATTTAAAAAATCAAAACAAAAAAATAGTTGACTTTTTGTTTGTTTTGTGATATAATATTTAATTGATTTATTAATAAATATTTTAATCGTTGTCTCCGTCCATGTCAATTGGATTGGGGGCTTTTTTTTGCCTTTTATATGGAGCTTTAGCTCCCTCCCATAGACGGTAAAACAGCAGAGATCCCCACCACGCAGTCTCCACATGGCTCGCGCGCCGAGAGCTCCCACCGTGCAGCCACCACATGGCAGATTCCTGGAATTCCAACAATCGCAGGTAGCCGTTCGTCGAGCGGCCCGGCTAGCCGCGAAAGCCTGCGAAAGTGCAGGCTTTTACAGCGCCAGCGGCCGAATAGACGGGAAAGCCTGCAAAAGTGCAGGAATTCCCGGCCAAAAGGGGCCGAACCCCGGGTTTAGGCGGCAAAGCCTGCACATTTGCAGGAATATCTCGCTGCAAGGGCATCAGCGGTCTCAAAAGATGCACTTTTGCAGGTTTTCTGCGGAACTGCCAGAGAGAGGAGCTACTCTAGCCGGGAGCCGAACGGACGATGCCGTTTTCACAGTGCTGAAAACGATGCAGCCGTTCGTCGAGCAGGCCGGCTAGCCGCGAAAGCCTGCAAAAGTGCAGGAATTTCCGGCCAAAAGGGGCCGAACCCCGGGTTTAGGCAGAAAAGCCTGCACATTTGCAGGCATATTTCCCTGTAAGGGCATCAAGTGAGCAAAAAGATGCACTTTTGCAGGTTTTCTGCGGAACTGCCAGGAGAGGAGCCAACTCCAGTGGGGAGTCGAACGGACGATGCCGTTTTCACAGTGTTGAAAACGATGTAGCCGTTCGTCGAGCGGCCCGGTTAGCCGCGAAAGCCTGCGAAAGTGCAGGCTTTTATAGCGCCAGCGGCCAAAAGAGGCCGAACCCCGGGTTCAGGCAGAAAAGCCTGCACATTTCAGGCTGTTGAGAAAGTCTAACGGGTTTCCTCTCAGATCAATTTTTATGTGGGGGCATTCATCTTGAAGAGAAAAAATTGATTTAAAACGATCTGAGAGGGGTATTTGGCTCATGCTTTTGGTGCTTTTTTTGAGCATCCAGGAAAAAAGGGGGTTTCTCAACAGCCTGACATTTGCAGGAATATTTCCCTGCAAGGGCATCAGCGGTCCAAAAAGATGCACTTTTGCAGGTTTTCTGCGGAACTGCCAGAGAGAGGAGCTAACTCCAGCGGCGAGTCGAATGGACGATGCTGCTGATCGGCCGGCTCCGTAGGCGAGTCAAAGGCCAACCGCACGATGCCGGTGTTCGGTTTGCGTAGCGCAGGCGGGTTTTTCCGGTGTGCGGACAGTCCGGTCGTCGACAGGATTGACCTATAATGACGGTCGGATTAACTACTGGCTGCGAATCCGTTTCTTTGTATACTTAACGGTAGAATCCTAGGAGGGACAACGACTTGGCGAAAAAAAGATACGCGATTTGCGGCGTCAGCACCAGAGCCAACGGCATGTTTATCAAGCCCATGCTGGAGACGTTCCATCAGCACTGCGAGATTGTCGGATTGCTCGATGCCGATCCCGGCCGTTTTGCGAACTGCTTCAAAAAGTTTCCGGCGCTGTCGGGGACTCCTGTCTATGCTCCCGATCAATTCGCCGCGATGATCAGGGAAACGAAGCCCGACGCGATCATTGTTGCGGGTGTGGACTATACGCACGCGGACTATATCGTCAAAGGGCTGGAGCATCATCTCAACGTCATTTCGGAAAAGCCGATGGTGACCACGGGGGAGGACTGCAAGCGGGTGCTGGACGCGCAGGCCGCAAGCAGGGGGAAGCTGCGGGTAGCTTTCAATTACCGGTACGCGCCGATCCATACGAGAATCAAGGAATTGATTTTGGAGGGCAAAGTCGGCAGAGTCACTTCGGTAGATTTGAACTGGTATCTGGACACCTATCACGGTGCGAGTTATTTCAAAAGGTGGAACCGGAAGCGAAGCAGCTCCGGAGGGCTGTCCGTGCACAAGAGCACCCACCACTTCGATCTGGTCAATTGGTGGATCGGGCAAAATCCGGTGGAAGCGTTTGCCTACGGGGCGCTCCATTATTTCGGCCCCTCCGGCGAGCTCAACCCCGCCAAGGAAGACGGCCGGTACTGCGGCACGTGCCGGGTCAAGGCGCATTGCGCCTATTTCATGCGCTGGTCATCGCGCAGCAAGGAGACCGTGCCGCCCGACGATCATTTGACGGGCATGGACGCCGTCCCGGGAGGTGCCTCCGGGTATCGGGCGGACGGCTGCATTTTCGACTCCGAGATCGATATTGAAGACACGTACGCCGCCGTCATCAAATACGACAAGGGCGCAATGTTGAGCTATTCCGTCAATTTTTCGCTGCCTTATGAAGGTTACAGACTGGCGATTAACGGGACGAAGGGCCGAATCGAAACGAAGGAAGTGATGTCGGGCCGGGCTTCTCACCATGAAGCCGAGCAAACGATCGAATATTTTCCGCTGTTCGGCGGCAAAGAAACGATCCGCGTCGTACCGCGGGCCGGAGGGCATGGGGGAGGGGATCCCCTCATTTTGGAAGATTTGTTTCTCGATCCGGATCCGCTCCGATCGTACGAGATTATGGCAGGGGCGGAAGCGGGGGCTCTTGCCGTGCTGACCGGAGAAGCGGTTTGGAAGTCGGCGCACGCGAACATGCCTGTCCGCCTGTCCGATCTGCTGGTCGCGCCGAACACGGCCCAACTGTCGGAAAGGGGAATATCTAACGGTGTTTGAGAACTTTGAGAACGTGCAAATCGCCCACTTTGATGTAAAAAGCCAGCTGCCGAGGTGGATTTACGAATCCGCCATGCGGGCGGCTGCGATGGGGGATAAGGCACGCGCAGCAATCAAGGACAGGGATGGCCTGAAGCGGCGCCAGCGGGAAATCCGCGAAGGGCTGGCACGCTGCCTGGGCGGCATGCCGCCTTCGGATACCCCGCTTAGGCCGGTCATCACCGGCGTGGCTGAAGGTAACGGATTCCGCGTCGAGAAAGTGATTTTCGAACCGCGGCCAAGCGTATATGCGACGGCCAATCTGTACATACCGGACGGCCTGACGGAGCCGGGCGCTGCGGTACTGCTGCTGTGCGGGCACCGCGAGCAGGCGAAGCATTGCGACGAATACCAGACCGTGTGCCACTATCTGGTGCATGCCGGCCTGATCGTCATGGCGCTCGACCCGATCGGACAGGGCGAACGGTTCGGCTACTATGATCCGGGCACGGGTCAGGCTCCGATGACGAGCGTGACGGAGCATGAAAACGTCGGGCGGCAGTGCATGCCGATCGGCGACAGCCTGGCGCGCTATATGCTGCACGATGCCGTGCGTGCGATCGATTATTTGTGCGCGCGGGCGGAGGTCGATCCGGCGCGGATCGGGGTAACCGGCCATTCCGGCGGAGGCACGCAAACCGCGCTGCTGATGATGTACGACGAGCGCATTGCCGCTGCCGCTCCCGGAGGCTTTATTATGAACAGGCCGTATTTTTTGCTGACCGGCAAAGCGCAGGACGCCGAGCAAAAATGGCTGGGTTTCTCGGCGCTCGGCTTCGACCACGAGGACATCGTGCTGGCGATGGCTCCCCGTCCGGTGCTCGTCCTGGCGACAACTTACGATTCCGTGCCGATCGAGGGTCCGCGCCATACCGTCGCAGTCAACCGGAGGTTTTGGGACATGCACGGCAAAGGCGGGCAGCTGGACATTTTCGAGGATGAAAATGTCCACCGCTTTACGGTCCCGCTTGTGCGTGCGGCGGCCGGTTTTTTTTCCGGGCATCTGCTGGGGCGCGCGGCCGTTCCCCCGGACGAAGCCATCCGGCTGCTGCCGGCCGAGCAGCTCCTGTGCACACAGAGCGGCCAGGTCGCCGGCGATTACGCGCATGCCAAAAACGTCCACGCCGAAAATTCCGGGCGGCTTGCGGAGCTGGAGCAGGCGCGCCGGGCTTTGCCGGATGACCGGCGGAAGCGGCAGGCTTTGGATTGGCTGCGCCAAACCGTCTTGTTCAACAGACAGCCCTGCGACCTGAATCTGCGTCTTTCCGGGGGCGGAGAAACAGGAGGGCTGTGGGCGCTTCGGGCGGTATGGTGGAGCCAGCGCGGGCTGCTGAACAATGCGCTGCAATTTTTCGACGCCAAGCTTGCCGGCCGCAGGCTTCCGATTACGATTGCCGTATGGGAAGGCGGAACGAAGCAGTTGGAAGCTCATGCCGAGTGGATTGAAGCGACCTGCGCTTCCGGCCGGATCGCGATGGTGCTCAACCCGACGGGAATCGGCTCGCTGCTGCCGTACCTGAATTCGCCCGAGGAGCGCCCCTTCAAACGCTTCGGCATGATGGACCGGTACAGCGACGAGCTGATGTGGCTGGGCGACAGCATGGCCGCTGTCCGGACTTACGACGTATGGAGAGCGATCGAACTGGCGTCCGGCATGAAAAACGTCGATCCGAACGACATCAGACTGTTCGGCGGCGGTCGGTACGGCATCTACGCGGAACTCGCCGCTTTGCTGGAACCGTGCGTCCGGAGCGTCGGCACGGATAATCGCATGAGCAGCATCGCCGATTGGATCAGGGAGCCGTTTTACGATGAGCACGATTCCCTAAGCTTTATAATGCCGGGAATGCTGCGGCATTTCGACCTCCCGGATGCGGATCGCTGGCTTGCGGAAGAAGGGAGGCTTGCCGATTCATACAAGACGATCGGTTAGTCTGCGTTATAGTCCGCAGGTTCCCGGCGCTAACGAACTGGTCCGTTTAAGACTTGTACGGCTCGTCACAGCTTTAGGCCTATGCTTGGATAACCGGCCCGCCGGTGGAGACCCGCCATCGGCGGGGCTTTTTCCCGCTGAACCGGGCAAATCGGCAACGAATAAAACGAAAGCGGTTTCAAGCTGTTTGCTCTGCCGGTTTTCAAATCATTTGCTCTGCCGGATTCAAACCGCTTTCAAACGATCTAATCCATGGAGGTGTCATTCATTGTGCGTAGTCTGATTTCGCGTATGTTATGCTTCCTGCTTTTGCTCCAGACGTTCCAGGCGGTCTGCGGGGGCGGGGCATGGGGCGCATCGGCCTCTGCGGCGGCAAGCGGCTCGTCCTCTGTGACGAACAGCGCCTACGAGCCGGTCACGATTTTTAACAAAGATTTTTCGCAAGCGGTTATAGGGCAGACGGCTTCCCAGCTCGGCTTCGATTATTCCTCTTACACGGCGGGCACGGCGACGGCGGTCATTGAAGCCGATCCGGTGACGCCCGAAGCGAACGCGCTGCACCTTACGGTGTCGGGTCTCGCTTCCGCGCTCAACAACGAATTTCAGATCAGCAAATCGTTCAGCGAGCCGCAGACCGGAACGATTTCGACGGAGCTGACCTTCATGCAGTACGGAACGGCCAAGCAAAAGGACCGCATCCTGCAATTCGTTCCGTCCACCGGGACGATCAATTTGATCGGCGTCGGCGCGGATAAGTCGAAGGACGGCATCGTGTATTATGCGACGACGGCGCCCTCAAGCTCTCTCGCATCTTACACGCTGAACCAATGGCATACGCTGCGGGTCGATTTTAATACGATTAACCAGAAATACGACATTTATTTGGACGGGACGCTGTACTGGGCGCGGCAAAAACTCAACAACGTAACCAAGTACGACCTTAAAAAGCTGGTCATCGCCACGCCGCAGGAAAACGGCGATCTTTACATTCGCGGCGTTAAAGTGACCCGCACCCTTTTTAACCCGAAACCCGCACCGCCGGAAATCGTCAGTGTCACCGGGCGCAACGCGAAGATTGCCTGGTGGTCCAAATCGTACGTCTATGCGACCAAATACCGGATGCGGATCAGGGAAAAAGGTCAGAGCGCGTGGCTTATGCAATCCGCGACGGTCAATTACAAAGATTTGGCGAACAAAACGAATATCGTTCCCGCTTCCGACATCAGCTCCTACTACGATCCGGCGCAAAACAAATCCGTAGCGCTCACAAACGGCAAAACGTACATTCTCGGTTTATCCGTAGCGATCCGGGATGAAGCGGGCTTGTATACTTCAGGTGTCCCGCAAGATTATGAAAGTGATTCCGCGGAGGTCGAAGTGACTCCCAATACGACGACGCCGATCGATGCGCCGGATGCGAGCGTGTTTGGCGGCGTTACCGCTTTTGCCAACTATAACGCGTACCAGTGGTCGGTCAATTCCGGTTTAAACGCGGGCGATCTGGTGTTTGCCGATAAAACGATTCTGTTTACGGACATTCCCGCCAAATACGCGGGTATGGATTGGCTGAGAACTTCGCAGGCCGATACGATGATTTATCCGCTTACCGCCGAAGGCGCCGTGCAGCCGCAAATCACCCAATTCCAGGTGCGGGACCGCGCATCCGTCTACGTGGCCGTCGACGAGCAGGAAACGCCGCCGCCTTCATGGCTGTCCGATTGGACCGCTACCGGAGATACGATCAAAATGGGCGACAAGGCAACGGCCTATTCGTTCAAAGTCTACAAAAAAGATTTCGCCTCCGGCGATAAAGTGACGCTCGGGTACAACAACTACAATGACTACAAAGCGGGCAAAAACGCCGGTTACTTTGTCATGGCGCAAAGAATTCCGACCGGCTTGACGATCGATCCCGTACAGGAATGGGTGCCCTCGCCTTTATATTCGGTGACGGGATCCGTAGCCGAGAATGTGTATGCGAGCAGCGTCATATTGAACGTGTATCAAAATCAGAATCCGGTTCCCGTATACAGCGGCCAGCTGGCGGACAACCGGTTTAAAATCGACTTGAATTTGCTGCCCGGAGCCAATCTCATTGAAATGTACGCGATGCGCAGCGATTCCGCATTCGTCGATAAAGCGGCCGTGACGATCCACTACGATAACGTTCCGCCGGAAATCCGCATCGCCGCACTGCCGGCCGCGGTCAAGGATGCCGTATATACGCTGCAAGGCTCATTAAGCAAGGCGGCGAATTTGACGGTAAAACTGAACGGGGCAACAATCGTCGGTTCCGTAGCCAAAGCGGTGTACGAACCGTTTGCTTATCCGCTGACGCTGGCGGAAGGAAGCAATTCCATCGAAGTTTCGTCCGTCGATATCGCTGGAAATACGGCGTCCGCCAATTATTTGGTCCGCTATGAATTTTGGGCCGGGCAGGCTGCGGCTTACGATTTCGGCGGAAACCGCCATGACTCGATAGCGGCTGCCGCGAACATTTTTGCCCAAAGACAGGTCACCAACACGACGGCGTCCGCCAAGCAAATTACGCTGTGGTTCGTGCTCTACGACGGGAACCGCACGATGCTTGATTATTCAAGCGCCGCCGCCGATTTCGAACCGGGAGAAACCAAAACGTTAAGCGCCGGTTTCACGCTGCCTGCCCAGGTGAGCGGCTGTTATGTAAAAGCGTTTATTTGGGACAGCCTGAACGGCATGAAGCCGCTGTCGGACGAATTTGTTTTGCAGTGATTGCGGAAAAGGAGGTTGCAAAATGAAGAAAGCGATTCAAATAACAATTTGCATGTTGTTATTGATGAATGCCTGGCTGTTTCCCGTCATGGCTGCCGCCGCAGATGCGGCTTCGGTGCTGGGAAGCCCTGCGCAATTGACGGCCGCCCCCGGCAATAATCAGGTAGTCCTGACGTGGAACACGGTAACGGGAGCTGTCTCCTACAAGCTCAAGCGCAGTACGGTAAACGGCGGGCCTTACGATACGACGGTAGCCGCGGGCGTAACGGGTACGGCTTATACCGACACTTCCGCCGTGAACGGCACGGCGTATTATTATGTGGTGACCGCTGTCAATTCGGCCGCCGAAAGCATGATCTCCAATCAGGCGAAAGCCGTTCCGTATGCGCCGATTGCCGGCGCACCGCCGGTTCCCGCCGATTTTGCGGCCACGGCCCGCGACGGCAGCGTCGATTTGACGTGGTCGGCGTCGGCAGGGGCGGCCTCCTACACGGTCAAAAGAAGCTCTGCGAGCGGGGGGCCGTATACGACGGTAGGAAGCGCGCTGGCTTCCACGTCTTTTACCGATACGACGGTCGTTAACGGGAACGCGTATTACTATGTCGTCTCCGCTGCGAACGCCGGCGGCGAAAGCCCGAACGCGGAAGCGCTTATCGCGGTGCCCGCTCCGGTCATTACGGTGGCTCAGGACGGCAGCGGCGATTTTGCCAATATCAAGGAAGCGATTGCCTCCATTCCCGCCGCGAATGCGAGCCGTAAAGTGATTTATATTAAAGCGGGCGTTTATCATGAGAAGCTTTCGATCACGGTCCCTTATGTCAGTCTCGTAGGTGCAGGCATGGATCAAACGAAAATCGTATACGACGACAACGAAACGACCGTCAATCCGGCGAATCCGGGCGTCAAATTGCAGCCGCTGGAAACGGCAACCGTCTCTGTCGGGAGCAGCGCGAGCCCGGCCAACCAATTCAGCGCGGCGAATCTAACCATTGAAAACAGTTCCGCCGCCTCCAAGGGGCGTGCTCTGGCTGCGCTGGTCGTTTCCGATCAAGTCGTCTTTGAAAATGTCCGTTTTGTCGGGTACCAGGATACGCTGTACGCAGGGGTCGCTTACAATACCAAAAAAGGCCGGCAGTACTACCGCAACTGCGAAATTATCGGCCGTACCGATTACATTTACGGGCCGGCTACCGCAGCCGTGTTCGATCATGTCGATGCGGTCAGCATCAACTCGGCTGATGCGGCCGATTCGGGCGGGTATGTGACGGCGGCGTCCACGCAAAATCCCGACGGAGACGTTCCGGGGCTCGTCTTCGTCAACTCCCGCCTGCTGAAGGACGGCACGACCAAAGGCAAGCATTACTTGGGCCGTACATGGCAGGATCAGCCTACGGTTCGTTTTATCAATACGGAGATGGGGGATCACATTCATCCCGAGGGCTGGACGACGATGAGCGAGCCGCTCAGCACGTATTATTTGTCGGAATACAACAGCACCGGCCCCGGAGCAAGTCCGTCGAAACGCCAAATGGGCATGCAGATGACGGCCGGGCAAGCGAGCGCCCTGACGATTCCGCGCATGTTCGACGGGTGGGACCCCGCGCAAACGGCAGCCATTCCCCAAAAGTCCGGCTCCGTTTCGCCGATTGTCGACCCTGCGCTGCCGGACGGGCAGGCGGGATCTTACACGAAACCGGTGACCGTCTATATGGAAGTGAACGGCGGGCTGCCGGAAGCGGGCCGGGTGCAGTACCGGATCAACGGCGGTCCATGGACGGCGTATACCGCTGAATTTGCAGTCGGTCAAGCGGGCGCGAACGTCATCGAATACCGCTATGTGGACAGCTCCGGAACCGCAGCCGCCAGCAAAACGCTAACGTTTGCAATCGATCCTCGCGAAGCGGCCAAAGTTCCCGCTTTTCCGGGCGCAGAGGGCGGGGGCATGTATGTGAAAGGGGGCCGGGGAGGCGCCGTGTACGTCGTCAGCAATCTGAACGATTATGCCGCCGACGAAGCGCCGATTCCGGGATCGCTGCGGGATGCCGTCAGCGCGGGCAATAGGACGATCGTTTTCAGCACGTCCGGTACGATTCAACTGAAGCGCGAGCTGGCGATAACGCAATCGCACATCACGATCGCCGGGCAAACCGCTCCTGGAGATGGAATCGCGATCGGCGGCTACATGGTGAAGATCGGAAATAACGATACCGGAACGGACATTATCGTCCGGTATATCCGGTTCAGGAACGGAACGAATTCGTTAAGCGACAGCGTGGACATTACGGGCGACAACGTCATCATGGATCACTGCTCGCTCAGCTGGAGCACGGACGAAGCGTTTTCCGCCAAAAACCGCAAAAACTTTACGCTCCAATGGAGCTTTATCAGCAACAGCCTGAACCACTCGATTCATACGAAAGGACCGCACGGGTACGGGGGCATCTGGGGAGGCACGAACGCCACTTATACGCACAACCTGATTATGAACCATACGAGCAGGAACGTGCGCTTTGACCGGGCCACAGATCCCGACAATTACCCTACGAAGGTCGATTACCGCAACAACGTGATTTACAACTGGGGCTTTAATTCCGCATACGGCGGGGAGCAGGCGACAGGGATCAATATGATCAACAATTATTACAAGCCGGGCCCCAATACGTTTGACGGCGTAAAAAGCCGCATCGTCAACCCTTCGGCCGGCGATGGAGGGGGCGGCGGAACTTTTTACATCGACGGCAACTACGTGGAGGGCGCGCCCGATGTGACTGCCGATAACTGGGTGCCTGCAACCGGCGGCAAATATGCGTGGAAAGCGATCAACCCGGATCAGTCGTTCACCCGCAAATACAAACCGATCGTCATTCCCGATGCAAAAGATCCCGTCGGCGGGGCGGTTACGACGGATTCGGCAGAGGCCGCCTACGAGAAGGTGCTGCAAAGCGGGGGCGCTTCTTTACCGAAGCGGGACTCCCTGGATGCCCGTCTCGTGAACGAAGTCAAGAACGGTACGGGCAGAACCGTCAACACGATCGCAAGCGACGGCGGCCTGCCGGAGCTGAATTCGCTCCCCGCGCCCGTCGATAGCGATGGCGACGGCATTCCCGACGCCTGGGAGAGCACACATGGTCTGGACCCGAACAATAGCGCAGACGGCGCTTTTACAAGCAGCAGCGGGTACACGAATCTGGAGCTTTACTTGAACTCGCTGGTCGTAACGCCTCCGCCCAATCCGAACGCCGCTATCGTGAGCCCTGTCATGCATCAGGCTTTTACCGCCGGCAGCGCGATCCCGGTTACGGCAAGCGCATCGGCGGCTGCCGGCGGCGCGGCTATCGCCAAAGTGATCTTTTATGACGGCGATCAAAAAATCGGGGAAGCTGCGGCGGCGCCTTACACGTTCACATGGGCGAATGCTTCCGAAGGCCAGCATTACTTGTACGCCAAAGCGGTGGACGCAAACGGCGTGATGACGTTGTCCTCCGCCGCCGTGATTTACGTGAACGGCCCGAATAACGTGGCGCCGTGGACGACGCAAGATATCGGCCAGGTCAGCATCCCGGGTGCGGCGAGCTTGAGCGGGACGACTTATACGGTCAAAGGATCGGGGAAAATCGGCTCGTCATCGGACGCTTTTCAATATGTATACCAGACGGTTCAGGGCAACTTTGAAATGGTCGCGAACGTCGACTTCGCTTCCGAAATCGACGAGGATGCGAAAGCGGGATTCATGATCCGCGACAGTCTGGACCCTGCATCAAAGGCGGTCGCACTGGCCCTGTCCACCGATCCGACGAGCGATTTCGGCGTAGATACGAGCGGGCGGAAAATTTCGTTCCTGAACCGCAGCGAAAACGGGGGAAGCTACAAAGAAAGCCTGATCAGGGGCGCATCGCTGAAAGCGCCGTTCTGGCTGAAAATCGTTCGCGACCAGAACACGATCTACGGATACGAGTCCAAGGACAAGGCGAACTGGCTGTTGGTCGGCTCGGCGGCGGTCAGCTTTTCCGACAAAGTGTACGTAGGCATGGCCGTTGATGCCCCAAAATCGACGAGCAACATCGATTATGTAACGGCGGCGACTTTTGCCGATGCGAAGTTCACCCGCTCAGCGCTCTTTACGTTCAGCAACCCGGCGAGCGAGACGGTGGATATTCCCGCTTACACCATAAAGGCGCATGCCATGGACCGTGCGCAGTTCTCGGTAACGAACAATGGCGCCGCCGTCACCGATGCGGTGTATGTCGAAGCCGGGGCCGATTTCTCGGCCGCCATTAAGCTGACCGAAGGCGTCAACACAATCGTCGTCTCGGCCCGCAACAGCGAGTTGTTCGGAGACGCCGTCAACGCCAAGACGATTACCGTGACTTATAACAAGTCTGCGGTCGTGTTTACGCCTTCGGCGGAGCTGCCCGATGCGGTCACTTCTTCGGCTTTCGTATTAACGGGAAGCGTCAATCGCAACGCGGCCGTCACCGTCCGGTTAAACGGAACGGCGGTTCTCGGCCATAGCGCGAAGCTTGCTGCGGTGCCGTTCGAAGTTCCGCTCGTTTTGCAGGAAGGCGTCAACGAAATTGTCGTCTCCGGCGTGGACGATTACGGCAACACCGGCTCCAAAACGTACCGGATCACCTATAACAAAAACTGGGGCGCGGGCGTCTTTACGGTTAAAAGTTTGATTTTGAGCGATCTCGGCGGCAATGCGCTTTCGGGTCTGACCCGATCCACCGATACCGTAGCGGACGTGCTGGTGTACAACAATTCTTCGGTCAGCCAGAGCGGAACGCTCGTCATTGCGCTGTTCGATCAGCAGGACCGGATGGTGAGGTATTCCTTGCTCGCCCATTCGATTTTGCCCGGGAAAACCGCTCATTTGAAGGCGCTGCTGAAATTGCCGGATATCGTCATGGGCTGCAAACTGAAAGCTTTTGTATGGGATTCTGCGCTCAGCCAAACTTTGATTTCCAATGTAGTCGCAATGCCTTAGCGCCCGATGGATACAATTGAGCGGGCAGATGGGGAGGCGGACGTGCCGCCCTTTCCCATTCCCCCATTCGGAATTCGGAGGAGGAATCTGTTTGAAAAGAACGATCATCGTCCTGCTGACGGCTTTGATGTGCTTTGGCATTTGCATTCCGGGCGCGTCGGCTTCGCAGGTCACCGTACAAGCATCGCTGGATGAAAATTCGGGAAAAGTGACGATTTCGGGCTCGCTGGGGACGGCCGCTGGAAGCATCGTGACCGTTCAGGTGCGGAATCCGCTGAATCAACTCGATTATTTGGACCAGGGAACAACTGCGGCCAACGGACAATTTCAGTTCAGCTATACGCTCAGGCAAAAAATAAACGGAACTTATACCGTGAAAGCGGGAGGGCAGGACGCCGACGCGGTGGAGAGCGCGGCTTTCAAAGTCGCGACGGCGACGGATTCCGGTTCCGGCTCCGGCTCCGGCTCCTCTTCTTCGCCATCGCCGCCGTCCGCTGCGAGCCCGCCTTCGGCACAAGGGGAAGTGAACGGCAGCGGGATTATTTTGGAGGCGCAGCTGGATAGCGCGACCGGCATGGCGTCGGCCAGACTGACTGCCGACATTTTGAACAAAGCGAGAGAAGCCGGCGGCAATGATGTTACGGTCGAAATTGCCCGAAGCGCCGGGGCCGACCGGTATGAGCTGATTGTCGACGCCGGCCTGTTCTCGCCCGCATCGAAGGGCCTGACCTTGTCGCTGATCACCGATATTGCGGCCGCGACGATACGCACGGACATGCTGAGCGGCGTCGATTTGTCCTCGGCCAAAGAGGTCGGCTTACGCATCGGCCGGGCCGACACGAGCCGGTTGCCGGGCGAACTCCGCAGCAAAATCGGCGGCAGGCCGGTTATAGAGCTGCATGCTGCCGTAGACGGCAGCGTCATCCCGTTCAGCAATCCCGATACCGCCGTGACGGTTGCGATCCCATATCAGCCTGCGGAAGGAGAGTTGAAAAATCCGGAGCATATCGTCATCTGGTATCTGGATGCGCAAAACCGGGCGCAGGCGATTCCCAGCGGCAAATATGATCCGGCTAGCGGAAAAGTCAGCTTCACGACGACCCATTTCAGCGCCTTTGCGATCGCTTATGCGGTGAAAACGTTCGACGATCTCGGTTCGTTCGGCTGGGCCAGGCGAGCGATCGAAGTCATGGCATCCAAAGGAGTCATATCCGGTACCTCCGAGACGGCCTACAATCCGGGCGCTATCATCACCCGGGCGGATTTTATGATTTTAATAACCAAAGCGCTCGGCTTGAGCGCCCGGGTTACAAGCAATTTCAGCGATGTCGCTTCCGCGGACTATTATTTTGAAGCCGTAGGCGTTGCCAAGCAGCTGGGGCTTGCGGAGGGCGAGGGGAACAATCGCTTTAATCCGCAGTCGCCCATTTCCAGACAGGATATGATGGTGCTCATGTCAAGAGCTATGAAGCTGGCCGGCAAATCGAGTCCTGGGGGCGCCGAGGCGGACCTTGCGCGGTTCGCGGACAGGGCGGAAGTCGCTTCCTACGCGGTGAACGACGTAGCCGCCATGGTCAGAGCCGGAATCGTGGAGGGGGACGGCAGCGCTTTACATCCGCTAGGCAGCGCCACGAGAGCGGAAGCGGCGGTTTTGTTATACAGAATTTATAACAAATAACCGCCAACCGTACGCGCCCCGGGTCCGGCCCGAGTCCGGCTGATCCCGCCCCGGATTTCTGCGAGTGTCTCGCCGAGTCGCGAAACGCCAAACAAGAGGCTACCCCGCAACTGAGGATAGCCTCTTGTTATGTCCGTCGGCCGGCCGCGCCTACACATCCGTTAGATGAGCCGGGCCCGTCATTCCGCAAAACTAGTCAGACTGCCGTGAAACTCGTCCGCCGAAGCCTGGCTCTGACTCCTGTCAATGCACTGCTGAAAACCTGTAAAAAATTAGACTGAAAAATCGCCCGCCAGGAGCTGGGAGTCTGTCCGACGGAGCTACTTTTGTGGTTCATCGGACAGACTCCCAGCACATCTACTTGCAACGCGCAGAAAACCTGCAAAAATACATCTTTTTGTTCCGTAATACGCTTGCCTGAGAATATTCCTGCAAATGTGCAGCTTTTTCTACTAAAACTTCGCGATGAGCCCTTCATGAGCGAAAAAGCCTGCACATTTGCAGGCTTTTCCCAAAATCGAGCCATTTCCATCGAAAAAGCCTGTACATTTGCAGGCTTTGCACGCCACCGGGGCACTTGGTGGATCCCCCGGTGCCTGAGCGACCTCCCGGCGTCCGGCCGCTGCGCGAATGGCTTGGACGTCGCTTTGGCGGCAGCCTGAGACAGTGCTGCTTCGTCCTTACGCGTGGAATGATACACGAGCCGGACATTCAGGCAGAGGGCAGAAGGCCCTCCGCCTCTGCTATTTCGCTCCGCCTTCGGCCAAAATCGTCTCCCAAATCGCGCCTTTGCCGTACAGCTCCTTATTCACCTGGTTCCAGCCGCCCAAGTAGTTGATATCGAACAGGCCTTCCGGCGTTTTGTAGTTTTTCTCATACTGCTTCGCGATCTCAGGATCGACGGAGCGGAAGCCTTTTTCGGCGAAAATCTTTTGCGCTTCAGGGCTCCACAGGAAGTTGAGGAACGCTTCGACGGCTTCGCGGTTGCCGTGTTTGTCTACATATTTGTCGATGAGCGCGACCGGATTCTCGATGGAGGTCGTATATTTCGGCACGACTTCCTCGTATTTTTGGCCGCTTTTGATGCGGGCGATCAGCTCGTTCTCGTAAGTGACGATGGCGTCGCCAACCCCTTTGTCAAAGGTTGTCAACGAATCCGCGCCGCTTTTGTCCAGCACCTTAATGTTTTTGTACACTTTGGTCAGCAAATCTTTCGCTTGCGCGGGATCTTTTTTGCCGGCTGCTTCGGAAATTTTGAGGCCAGCTCCGTATATGGCGTTGATGTCCCATTTGGCGCCGCCCGACGTGCTCGGGTTCGGAATCAGCACTTCGACGCCCGGTTTCGTCAAATCGCTCCAATCCTTGATCTGCTTGGGATTGCCTTCGCGCACGCCGATGGCGGCAATGGAGGCGGTGATCATCCCGCCGTGCGGTTTGCTTTTCCAGTCGTTCGTGATCAAGCCTTTCTCGGCGATTTTCTGGATATCTCCTTCCAGCGACAGCGGTGCGATGTCGGCTTCAAAGCCTTGAATGATTGCCGTCGCCTGGGAGCCGGATGCTTGATACGACTCTTTGAACTCGACGGTTTGCCCGGTTTTCTTTTGCCATTGCTCTTTAAAAAGCGGGATGATGGCGTCAAGCGAATCTTTCAAAATCGAGTAAGCGCCGATGGAAATCGTCACTTTGCCGCCTTCCGCCGTTTTAGGCGAACCGGCTGCAGCCGGAGCGCTGCTGCCCGCCGCAGCCGCAGGGCTTGCCGCCGCCGGCGAGCTTGCACTGTTCCCCGCAGAACCGCATCCGGCCAAGGCAACGCTTGCCGTCAATAGTGCGGCCGCCATCATGCCTAACGTTTTCTTGCTTTTCATAAAATCCAACTCCCCTTCGCTTGATCAATTTGTTTAGATAAAAACAGGCATCGGATCTTGCTTCGCCTGATTTTCCAGCAGCTTCGTTTCATTTGCCGTAAACACCGATAGGTGATGGATTAAAATGTTGACTTCATCGCCGGGCCGGTACTGCCTTTCTTTAATGGACTGGTAGGCGAAAAGCTTGAGCGAACCGGTCTCGATTTCGAGGTACCACGAGTCGCCCCGGAAATGCGCATGCGTCACGGTGCCGGGCTGCCCCGCCGACGCCAAATACGTCGTATCGTGAGGGCGCACCTCGATCGCTTCGGGCCGGATCAGCACCTTCGCGTCGGTTGGCCACCGGCCGTCCTGCTGCAGTTCGTCCAGATAAGGGAAGCCGTTCAGCGGCACATAGTGCGAAACCGTATTCGATTCCCCGATAAAAGTAGCGACGAACGAGGAGGCCGGCTTCGTATAAATTTCCCAAGGCGTGCCCTGCTGCTCGATTCGGCCCTGCTGCACGATGATGATCTCGTCGGCGACTTCGATCGCTTCGTCCTGATCGTGGGTGACAAACAGCGTCGTCACCTTGAACTCGTCGATCAGGTTGCGCAGCCACAGGCGCAGCTCCTTGCGGATTTTGGCGTCGATCGCGGCGAACGGCTCGTCGAGCAGCAGCAGCTGCGGCTCCGGAGCAAGTGCTCTGGCGAACGCGACCCGCTGCCGCTGGCCGCCAGACAGCTGATGGGGGTATTTGCGCTCGCTGCCGGCGAGCCCCATCAAGCCGAGCAAGTGCGATACGCGGTCGGCGGTGTAATCGCGGGGCTTTTTCAACACTTTGAGCCCGTAAGCGACGTTGTCGAACACCGTCATATGCTTGAACAGCGCATAATTTTGAAAGACGAAACCGATGCCCCGCTTTTGCACGGGCAAATCCGTCGCAAGCTTGCCGTCGAAAAAAATGCTGCCGGTGTCCGGGCTCTCCAGGCCTGAGAGCATGCGCAGGATGGAGGTTTTGCCGCCTCCGCTGGGACCGATAAGCCCGACCAGATGCCCTTTGGCGATGCTGAAGTTGACGTCTTTGATCGCGTGAAACTGTCCGAACGATTTGTTCAGGTTATTGACCTCAATGTGCATGGAGCTGCCTCTCCCTTCGTTTTTTCATCCATTCCAGTATGAGCAAAATCGTAATCGAAACGAGACCAAGCACGAATGCCAGGCTGTTTGCGGCAACGAGATTGAAATTTTCCGCATCTTGGTACACGAGCGTAGTCGCCGTCTGGGTTTGGCCGATGACGTTGCCGGAGACGACCAGAATCGAACCGAATTCGCCGAGTGAACGCGCAATCGTCAGCACGAGTCCGTACAGGACTCCCCAGCGGATGGAAGGCCACGTAATTTGCAGGAACGTGCGCCAGGAGCCGGCGCCGAGCGTCGTGGACGCTTCCTCCGACTGCGTGCCGATTTCCTCCAGCAGCGGAACGACTTCGCGCACCATCAGCGGGAAGGTGATGAACATCGTAGCGATGACCATCCCGGGCAGCGCGTACACGATTTTCATATTGTGCGCCTCGAAGAAAGTGCCGAGCGCTGTGTTCGGACCGAACAGCAGAATGACCATCAAGCCGACGATGATCGGCGAAACCGCAAACGGCAGGTCGACGACCGCATTGATAATCGGCTTCAGCCAGCGGGCGATCCAGGCGCCGCGGACGATTTCTATCGATAAGTAGATGCCGACGATCGCATTGAGCAAAGTAACGATGACGACGATAAGCAAAGAGATGTACATCGCGTGCAAAGCTTCCGGACGAGACAGGGAATCGAAAAATTCGCCGGCCCCGTTTTGAAACGCGCTGAAGCCGATGCCGAGGAACGGTAAGATGATGAGCAGAAAAATGACGGCAAAAGTAAATCCGATCAGCAGCCTTCTCATGCCAGTCGCCCCTTTCCGCGCGTCAGCACGTTGATCGCCCACAAAATGAGGAAAGACAATGTCAGGAGCACGATAGAAAGCGCGGCCGCGCCCTCCGGGTTAAAATTTTGCGTCTCGCCGTAAATGTAGACGGAGACGACCATCGTCTTGCCGGGCAAGTTGCCGGAGATCAGCGAGATCGCGCCAAATTCGGCGAGCGCCCGCGAGAAGGCCAGCATGCTTCCGGCGACGATGCCGGGGACGATGGCGGGCAAAACGATTTTGCGGAAAGTGTGAAATTTGCCCGCGCCGAGCGTGAAGCTGGCCTGCTCCTCCGCAGGATCGAGCTGTTCCAGCAAGGGCTGCACCGTGCGCACCACGAACGGAAAAGTGACAAAAACGAGACCGATAACGATAGCCGTCTGATTGTACAGCAGATGGATTCCGAGCTGATCCAGCCAAATACCAAGCGGGCTCTTCGGACCGAGCAAGGTCAGGAACATCAGTCCGGCTACGGAAGTCGGGAGCGAAAAGGGGAGGTCGACCATGCTGTTCAAAAGGCCCTTGCCCGGAAAAGAGTAGCGCACGAGCACGTAAGCAATCAGCGTGCCGACGACCGCTTCGATCAACGTGGAGAAGACGCTGAGCTTAATCGTCAGCAGCACGGATTTCCATGCGAGCGGGCCCGTCACTTCCGCCCAAAAAGGCTGCCATCCGAAGGAAAAGCCTTTTACATAAATGGATCCGATAGGCAGCAGCAGCAGAACGATCAGATAGCCTATCAGCACGGAACGAACCGTGGCTTTGAATACTTTATTACCCACCGTGACACCACCCAATTGCGATTAATCTCATTAGATTACTTGGAATTATACATTGAATAATAACAGGCGTTTTTCTTTCTTGTCAATCATAAAATATTTTTGAAATAAAGTGCTGCGCGGTGGGCATCGGAGGGCGTTGTCCGAAATGCAGGGATCTCCGGGGGGCTGGCCGCCGATCGGAACGCAGATCATGGGGATTGCGGCAAAAGCAGCACGCCACCCAAGAGAAAGCGGACGCGGCGGGCTGGGCCTGTACTTTGTACCAAAAGTATAAGAACTTTTTTGGCGCGCCCTGCCCGTAAGTTCGCCGTTTTCGCGCAAAATCGAACGGCGGAAATAAAAATGTAACAAAACTGGAACATTGCCGTTACGCTCCGATAACAATTGCAGGGTATGATGATTAACAAGACCCCCTTTTTAATATAAACTCTTTGGACCCGACCCCGCCGGTTGGGTCCCCTTTTTTTGTTCGGGGCGATTGGTGCACTTCCTGAGGATGGACGAGGCGATCTCGATGGACTAATTCAACTTCGATGCTTTGGTAATGATATACCGTTTGTGCTCTTTGTTGAGCATCTTGGTATAACTTTCGAAACTAAGATCGGCTGGGCAAATCGACGCCTTGTCAGCTTGTCGTTCTTCTATGACGAGAATCTCAGCATTCAAAGAAGGCTGATGAATTCATCCTTTATCCAATACACAATTTGTTTTTCTGATGATTTTATTGACTATAAAACTTAGATAGTAAGGAGTTATGCTATGGAAAATAATATTTCAATTAAGAGCGCAACTAGAGTATATTTCTCGGTCCAGCATATTATTTCAGCATCTTATATGGCAAAGAAGAGCTATGAAGTTGAGAATCAATTTCAAAACGATTTTATTCAATTTCCCTCAAGCTTAGTATCAATAAACAAAGCTTATGTAACAGGAAGCATATTTTCGGCAACATCTTTTTTAGAGGCATCAATAAATGAGCTTTTTTGTGATATACAAGAGATGCATGCTGGCATTCATCCACGAAATGAAAAGTTTGCAAGGTTAGATTTGAGGTCAGTTGCTATGATGGGTGGTATGTGGGAGTTGGATTTTGAGCGGAGACCGATTTTAGAAAAGTATCAAATTGCACTTACACTGGCCAATAGAAGTAAGTTTGATAAGGGACAACAGCCATATCAAGACATTAACTTTTTGATTAGTTTAAGGAATGATCTTATACATTATAAACCAGAATGGATTGCTGATGAAACGCTAGATGGTTCTACTCCGCGGCATAAGTTTGAGAAAAATTTAAAAAACAAATTCGAATCTTGCAGAATATTTTCACAATCAGGGAATGCTTATTTTCCAGATAAGTGTCTTGGATTTGGATGTTCAAAATGGGCAGTGGAATCTAGCATTAAGTTTACAGATGAGTTTTTTAATAGGTTGGGGATAAAACCTGCATATGATTTGATCCGTGAGAATCTGTTATTTGAGAGATGACATGTTAACGTTAAGGATTGGTGTTTCCGCGGGATTAATCGGGGTTCTACTCTCCTAACTTCCATCATTAAAGAAGCCACGATAGGCACTTCTTCAATGTATGGAAGGCTACACGAGAACCATATTTCACTTGGGGAAATGGCTTTTTGCTGTATGGTACGGTGAAGCACTACTAAGAATATTCAAGCTCATCAGTTCAGCCTAATCGTTACTAACGCAATTTATCGAGAAGATTGTAATAGTAATATGTTTTAGATCTTTGTTTGCCATCCGAAAAAATGATTCTTTGGGTTTCAAGAATTGACAAATATCTTCTGCAGGTTGCTTCTGATAACTCAGCGGTTGAAGAAATAGAGTGCACGGTGAATATTGGTTTTTGAAAAATTGCATCAATCAATTTTTTCACGTTACTACTGTTTATTAACGACTGGGCGATATTCAAATCATGCTCGTAGAGTTGGTTAACATCATTGATTAAATGGATATTTTTGTTAGCCTGGAGTATAATCGCCTCTAGAAAAAATTTGATCCACTGGTTCCAATCCCCTTTATATCTTGTATCATTTAGGAATCGATAATACTTATGTTTATCCTTTTCTAATGCTTCACTTAAAAAGAAATTAGGATAATCAATGACTTTTTTATTAAATAAGTATAAAGGTATTAGAATTCTTCCAATTCTCCCGTTGCCATCAAGAAACGGATGGATAGTTTCGAATTGAGCGTGGATGATGGCAACCCGAATTAATTCATCAAAGTCGTCTTTAGGCTCGTTAATATATTTTTCAAGATTACTCATAAAGTGATCTACTAATTGAGGCGAAGGAGGGATATAAGTGGCTGTCTCTATCGTACAACCTTCAGGACCTATAAAATTTTGTATTTTTCTATACTCTCCAGGAGAACGATTGCTCCCGCGAACATCATTCGACATTAATGTAATATGCATCGTCTTGAAAAGCCTTGTAGAAATGGGGAGGAACGCTAACTTGTCCATTCCTTCGCGAAGTGCGTGATAATAGTTTAAAACTTCTTGAATGTCTTTATTGTTTTTCCTGCTCTGGGCCTCGACCTCCAAAACCTCATCAAGAGTTACCTGGGTACCTTCGATTTTGGTTGATTGAACGGCCTCATGCAACATAACAGGATTCAATAATAATTGTGAAGGGAGTTTGGTGTTTTGCAGCAACACCTGATACTGAGCTACTTTTTTGTTTGCTTCAATCAATTCCCGGATAAAAAGCAGCGGATTAATTCGTTCATTTTTTAATGGCAGCTCTTCTGCAGCAAAGGGTGTTTTTGCCATAGTCATACCTCTTTTCTCAAAACCTTATACTTTATCTTTATTATCATCCTAACCGATTTGTGACGATAAATACAGAAAATATATAAATAATAAACAAAAATATAGAAAAATGATTTTAAAGTATCGGATATATGAGCTATCGAGGAGTTGTTAGAGAAAACAGCAGTTTACGTTTTTTTAACATTCGATTTATCATAAGTTGATAAAAGCTTTCTACAATTAGACAAGTCTAGACATCCTCGTTTTACATAATCCGGGTGACGATGAAATCGCTGAAGCGATATTTTACGATTAGGGCGGTTGAATGCGGGAATGAAGCACAATTACATCAAGATCAAAGAGGAATTGGCGAGGCAAATTCGGACGGGCGAGCTTCCTGTGGGCGCCAGGCTTCCGTCGGAGATGGAGATGGCCGACCGGTTCGGCGTCAGCCGGGAGACGTTCCGCGCCGCGGTTAAGCAGCTTGAGCGCGAGGGCCTGCTTCGGGTGAAGAGCGGCATCGGGCGCTTCGTCATTCGTCCGGTGCAGCCTATACCGAGCGCTCTCGACCGGCTGAGCTCGACGTCGGAAATGATTCGCAGCGCGGGTTTGGAGGAAGGCGAGTGCGAGGAGAGCATTCGCATTCTTGCGGCAGAGGAGGAGTGGGCGGACTTTTTGGAAATCGCTCCGGGATCGAAAGTGATTGTGAACGAGCGGGTCCGGACGGCCAACGGCGAGCCGGTTTCCTACAATGTGAACATCATGCCGTATGCAAAAGTAGGCGAAGCGTTCGCGCGCAGCAAGCTGAAAGGCTCGCTGATGCAGTTCCTCGAATCGGAATGCGGAATCCGCCTGGTTAGCGCCAATGCCGAGCTGATCGTGCCGCCCCAGGATGATGCGGGAGCAGCCAAGCTTCGCATGCATGCGGGCACGCCGGTGCTGTTGATCAAGCAGACTCATTACGATGAGGATCATTTGCCGATTTTATTTTCCAACGATTATTTTCGCAACGATGTGTTCAAATTTTGGGTGCAGCGCGCCCGCTGAAGCTCATAGAAGCGGCGAACAAGGTTATCCGGGTCGTTATCGGCCCGGGTAGCCTTGTTCTTTTTGGATCAACAACAAAAATGAACTAGTGACAACAAGCTCAATAAAAGACTGTTTTACCGTTCGCAAAACCGTATGTTCCTTTATTTTTCGGGCTTTTAAGGTGATCAAGCAGGGACTATGGACGGAAATCGGATGCCGCCGTTACTATAAATTTGGTTGCAAGCTGCTCCGCAAAGGAACTCGTCATGGAGCTCATATCCCATCAGGCTGCTGAGAGAAGAAAGGAAGGAAGGAAGCAATATGGAAACAAGTATGGAGGCGCCTGTACCCGCGGCTGCAAGCCCGTCCGTGATGCGGAAAAGGCTGGCGCGGAACCGGTGGCTGTATGCGATGGTCTTGCCCGGTCTTCTGTACTTTTTGGTTTTTAAGTACTGGCCCATGTACGGAATATTTATCGCTTTCAAAGACTATCAGCCTTTTCTCGGTTTTTGGAACAGTCCGTTTGTCGGGTTGAAGCACTTCGAGCGGCTGTTTAACGATTCGAACTTTACGATGCTTTTTCGCAACACTCTGATTTTGGCTTTTTATAATATTGTGTTTTTTTTCCCGCTTCCGATTGTGATTGCGCTCATGCTGAACGAATTAAGAAAAGAGCTTCACAAACGGATTTTCCAAACTTTGGTTTACATTCCGCACTTCATGTCCTGGGTCGTCGTCGTCGGGATCGTCTACATCTTTTTTACGACCGAAGGCGGTATCGTCAATGAGTTGCTGGTCCGGTTCGGCGGACAGAAAATTAACTTTCTGCTCAGCCCTGACTGGTTCAGGACGATGATTACGGCTGAAGTCATCTGGAAAGAAACCGGCTGGGGGACGATCATTTTCCTTGCCGCGATTGCCGGCGTCGACCCGCAGCTGTACGAGGCGGCCCGTATGGACGGAGCGAACCGCTTCCGTCAGCTGTGGCACATTACGCTGCCGGCGATCCGCGGGACGATCGTCATCTTATTGATTTTGCGCCTGGGCAATTTTCTCGATACCGGCTTCGAGCAAATATTTTTGATGCTGAATGCGATGAATCGCGAGATCGGCGAAGTTTTCGACACGTATGTGTATTCGGTCGGGATGAGTCAAGGGCAGTACAGCTTCAGCACGGCTGTCGGTCTGTTTAAATCGGTTGCCGGCTTGATTCTTGTAGCCGTTTCCAACTATTTGGCCAAAAAGTTCGGAGAAGAAGGAATTTACTAGAAAGGAGGGTCTGAACGCCATGCCGCACAAACCAACCTGGGGGAACCGGCTGTTCGACGGCCTGAATGTGACGCTGCTGTCCCTGTTCGCATTCATTACGGCAGCCCCTTTTATTTATGTCGCCGCCGGCTCGTTCGCCACGCAAAAAGAACTGCTGATGCGGGGGTTCCTCTTGTTTCCGACGGAATTTTCGCTTGACGCGTACAAGTATATTTTTTCCACGCAGACGCTTGCCAGAAGCTTGCTTGTTACCGTATTTATTACGGTTGCCGGCACCCTTATCAACATTTTCTTTACGTGCCTGACGGCCTATCCGCTCGCCCGGCGGGACATGGATTTCCGCAAACCGATCATGCTGCTCGTTCTGTTCACGATGCTGTTCAGCGGCGGGATGATTCCGACGTTCCTGGTCGTCAAGCAGCTGGGCTTGCTCGATTCGTATTGGGCGTTATTGTTCCCCGGCGCCATCAGCGCTTTTAACCTGATTATTATGCGGAATTTTTTCCAGCAGCTGCCGGACGGCCTGGAAGAATCGGCCAAAATCGACGGCTGCAGCGACTTGGGTATTCTTTTTCGAATCGTCATGCCGCTGTCCTTACCCGCTATCGCCACTTTTTCTTTATTTTACGCGGTTGGGCATTGGAACACGTTCTTTAGCGCCATTTTATACATCAATGACAATACCAAATGGCCGATTCAAGTGCTGTTAAGACAGGTCGTCATACTAGCCTCGGGCGGGATCGGGGACACGACCCAGATGGATGCGGACTATGTCGCTCCCCCGGAACAGTCGGTCAAAATGGCTGTTATCGTCATATCGACGCTGCCGATATTGGCTGTATACCCGTTTTTGCAAAAGCATTTCGCCAAGGGCGTGCTGCTGGGCTCCGTCAAAGGATAGACGCTGCTATGCCCATGAATACAAGGGAGGATTATACCAAGATGAAAAAGATGAACGGAATCCGGCAAAAGAAAATCGGGCTGAAGTCGGCCGCATTACTCGCTTCATTAGCTTTAGCCGTTTCGGCCTGCGGCGGCAAGGATGCTGCAGGTCCGCAAGGAAGCTCGAACGCTGCCGGGAAGCAGGGGCCGCTCAATCTTACGATGATGCTGCCCTCATACAACCCTGAGCAAATGCCGGCGGACAGCGCGGTCTTGAAACAGCTTATGGACAAAACGGACACCCGCCTTACGGTGACCTGGGTACCCTCGACGTCTTACTCGGATAAATTAAGCGCTACGGTCGCATCCGGCGAATTGCCCAAGACGTTTGTCGCGTTGGGAGCCGAAAGCCTCATTCATTGTGAACGCCGCCCGCGCGGGAATGTTCTGGGAAGTCGGCCCGTATCTGAAAAACTACCCGAATTTGAGCAAAATGTCGGACATCGTGCTTAAGAACATTTCCATAGACGGCAAAATTTACGGGGTTTACCGCGAGCGCGATCTGTCGCGTTACGGCTTGATGATCCGCCAGGATTGGCTGGATAATTTGGGCTTGAAGCCTCCGAAAAACATGGAAGAGCTTTACAACGTGCTGAAGGCGTTTACGACGGGCGATCCGGATAAGAACGGCAAAGCGGATACGATCGGGCTGGCCATGGGAATGGAGGGCAGCACGCTCGCCGGTTTTAAAGATATTATGGTTTTCCTGGGCGGTCCGAATGAGTGGGAGCTGAAGGACGGCAAGCTCGTCCCGGCGCATTTGACCTCCGTTTACCTGGATACGCTGAAGTTTTACAAGAAATTGTATGATGAAAAAATAATCAATCAGGACTTCGCCATCGTCAAAGACGGCCGGCAAGTGATGAACAAGGCGCAAGCCGGACTTTGGATCGGCAATATGCACGACAGCGTAACGATTGACGAGAATATCAAAAAAATCGATCCGAAAGCGAAAATTAATTTGATTAACCGCATTTCCGGTCCGAAAGGCGAACGGGTACGCGCAGGAGCAGGCTATCTGGGCGTGTACATGATTCCGAAAACGAGCGTGAAGACGGAAGCTGAATTCAAGCAAATTCTCGCTTATTTTGACAAAGTATCGGGGAAAGACGTGCAGAACCTGATGAAATACGGGATCGAGGGCAAGCAGTTCACGGTGGAGAACGGCAATTACCAGCCGAACTCCGATCCCAAAGCGAAAGCGGAAATCGTAGACGGCAACCAGTTTATGGTGATGCAAAATGAAGTCGTCAGCTACGGCAAAGAGCTGGAGAAGCTCCGCGATAAGCTTTATCAGGACAACGCGGCCATTGCCCTGGCTAACCCTGCCGCTGCGTTCATCTCCAATACCGAGATCGAGAAGGGGAAAGAGCTTTCCAAAATTATCGATGACGCGGCAGTCAAATTCATCATGGGCTCGATCGACGAGGCCGGCTGGAAGCAGGCGCTTGATAAATGGCAGCAAAGCGGAGGCGGCAAGGTTATGGAGGAAATCAACGCCGAGTACGCGAAGACCGCGAATAAATAACGTAATGGCAATTTCGAAAATTTATATGTAAACTTGAAGAGTATTTTAGGGAACCTGTAATGGAGGCTGAATGAAACTTACCCGACCCCCCTCATACTTGTTGAAACTTATGCTGTTTTCCGTCATGATCGGTACGATTCCGGTTATCGTGCTCGGTACGTTCGCTTACTGGAACTCGTCCCGGACGGTGCAGGAGAAAGTCAACGAGGGCAACAAGCAGCTGCTGCAGCAAACGCAGATGAGCGTCGAGCAAATTCTCAAAACCGTGGACACTTCCGCCACGCAGCTGCTCCAATCGCCGGCTGTCACATCCGCCTTTGACAATGAAATTTCAAACAAGGATTTTGAGCTGGTCCATGAGCTGTTCCAGGGAATCGCGCAAATTCAGACGTATGAGCTCGGCATCAAGGATGTTTACCTGTACAGCATGAGCAAACGTTGGATCGTCAGCAGCAGCGGGGTGAACGAATACAGCGTTCCTGGCTTTAAAGCCAGAATGGAAGCGTTCTCTTATTTGCCGGGAGGCTCTTTCTGGACAAGCGATTTACGCGGAAATACGGCCGGAGGCCCGCTGCAATCGATCTATTTCGTGAAAAAGTATCCGTTCAACGCTATGAATCCGAAAGGGCTCGTCTGCGTCGAGCTGTCCACGGAAGCGTTGAAGGAACTTGTTACGCTGCATAACGGCAAGAAGGGCAGCACCTTTCTCCTGGACCGGGACTTCAACGTCATCGGACACCCGGACCGCGCGTTGCTGGGCAGCAGTTGGGCCGATGAAGCCTACTTGAAACCGGTCATGGCAAGCGGGGACGCGGACGGACAATACACAGCCTCCATGGGAAGCGAAAAAGTGGCCGTCACTTACCGCAAATCGCTCTATAACGGCTGGAACTACGTCTCCGTCGCGTCGATCGTGGAGATCAACGAGCATAACAAAATTATCGGCTGGTTTACTTTGCTGGTGTGCATGGGCATCCTGCTGGTCACGTTGATTCTCGCCTGGTTAGGGTCGAAAAAAATGTATAGTCCCATCCAGTCCATTTACACCGCGCTTACGAGAGGAGCGGTCTCCGCTTCCGACGGGCACAAGAGCGGCGACCTGCAGTTCATCGGCGAACGGGTCGATTATTTAATTGAGAGCCAATCCCTGCTCATGAACGAGCTGAAAGGGCAGCAGGTGCAGTTGAAAGAATTTTTCGTGCAAAAATTGTTTCACGGCACGATCAAGCCGGCCGAATTCGAAGCCAAATTGGGGCTGTACGGCATCAAGCACCGCTGGCCTGTCATGGCCGTCCTCGCCGTGCAGATCGACACGCTGAAAAATACCCGGTATGCAGAGTCGGACCGGGACCTGCTGATGTTTGCCGTCAGCAATATCGTCGGCGAATTGATTCCTTTCGAGCACAGGCTTGTGCCCATTGTAACGGCGGATTGCCAAGTGACGATCATCGGCTCGCAGGAAGAGAAGAAGGCTGACTTCCGGGAACATATTTTTTCGCTCTCCGATACGATTCAAAAAGCGATTTATGAGTACCTGGATATCAAGGTGAGCATGGGGATCAGCCGCTCCTTTACCTTAATGGCCGAGGCGCCGCAGGCGTTTCAGGAAGCGGTAACCGCGCTGAAATACAGAGTGGGGTTGGGAGAGGAGTCGATCCTTTTTATCGACGACGTACAGCCACAAAAAAGCAGCTTGTATTCGTTTCCGCAGGAAAGCGAGCAAGCTTTGTTCGATGCTATGCGGACCGGCAATCCGGAGCAGTCCGCGCAGTTATTGAAGGAATTTATCGGGGGCCTGTACCAGCACCATATGCGGCATCAGGACTACCAGTTGTTTTTGCTGCGTCTGTTGGTCGATCTGATCCGGTTCGGACAGGAATTTTCCATTCCGACGGCGCTTATTCACCGGGACGAAGCCTCGTTCATTCAGTCCTTGTTCAAGCTGCGGTCGGTGGAAGAAATCGAGCAGTGGTTTTGGACTACGTTTGTAGCTCCGTTCGTTCTGGAGCTCGGCAGCAGGCGCGAGTCCCAATTCAAGCACATTTCCGCAGCCGTGATCGACATGATTCAGAGAGAATTCGACTCGGAGCTGACGCTGGAAGGGTGCTCTTCGCGGATCAATTCCCATCCTCATTATGTAAGCCGGGTGTTTCGCCAAGAAACCGGCGTTAACTTCGGCGAATATTTGACTCAATACCGGATTGAAATGGCGAAGAAGTGGCTGAAGTCGAGCAATATGAAAATTTCCGAAATCGCCGAACGGTTGACGTACAACAACGCCGCCAATTTCATCCGCTCTTTTCGTAAAGCGGTAGGCATGACCCCGGGACAGTACCGGGAGGAGGGACAACCTTAAATAGAGAGGGAGATGTTTATGCCATTGCTTCAAATCGACGAATCCAAGATCCGGCACGTTATGGATCTCATCGTAGAGAGAACGGGCCATATGGATTTTACTTGGGATTGGCCGGCGGGGGTCGCTTTTTACGGAATTAGCCGCGCTTACGAAGCTACCGGGAACGAAGCCTATTTAAATATGACGATAAAATGGGTGGACGAGCAGTTGGAAGAAGGAATTCCGCCGCTGACCGTCAATGCCGTATCCATCGGCCATACTCTGCTCAGTTTGTATGAAGCGACGAAGAAGGAAGTCTATCTGGAGACTGCAGTGAAGATGGCCGAGCATTTGAAACATGATGCCGTCCGGTTTGCCGGAGGCATTTTCCAGCATACGGTTTCGCAAAACTATGATTTTCCGGAGCAAGCATGGGTGGATACGATGTTTATGGCAGGGTATTTTCTCATTCGGATCGGAACGATGCTGGGCCGCAACGATTATTTGGAAGACGGTCTGCTGCAATATCACGGTCATGAGCAATTTTTGCAAAATGCGGATACGAATTTGTATTACCACGGTTGGGACAACATTGGGCTGAACAATATGTCGGCTGTATACTGGGCAAGAGGCAACAGTTGGGCTGCTTATACGATGGGCCAAGCTTTGGCTTCCGTGGAAGTTACGCATCCGTCCTATATGAAAATATACGATTCCCTCAGAGACCAGCTAAGCGCGGTGGTCCGCCTTCAAGCGGACGACGGCTTGTGGCATACGGTTCTGAACGATTCTGCCGCATATACCGAGACGTCCGGTTCCGCCGGCCTGGCGGCAGGTCTGGTGCGTTTCAACGAAGCTGTCGGTTCCCCGCTGTACAACCGGCAGATTCAGAAAGCGGCGGGCGGTGTGCTGAACCGCGTAAGCGCCAACGGGACCGTAACCGGAGTTTCCGCCGGCACGGCCGTTATGAAGGATGCGGAAGGGTACAAAGGCGTTGCGCAACAACGGATTCAAGGTTGGGGACAGGGGCTTGCGCTCGTATTTCTGTCGTCGCTGTTGACCTACAAGTGGAAGGAAACCGAACCACAAGGGATCACGCTTTAATTTGGATAAGGTTATCCGGGGCCGTACTGGCCTTGCGGATAGCCTTTTTTTGTTTTTGGCCGCCGGTCCCCTGCCGCGCTTCCCCGCACTTCGATTTACTAAAGCTTAACCTGAGGATGATATTGGAATAATACTTCATTTGCATAATAGGACATACAGGGTGTCTAGACAGCATACCTGGCAAAAAATTTGAATGCAAGGATGGGGAATATGCGTAGAGGAATCCAAATTGCGATGGCCGGTATCATGATGCTCTCCCTGCTGGCGGGCTGCGGAAAGGCCGACAATCAGGCAAGTTCGGCTCAGACGGCGGAAACGGCCGGGACGGCGAAGAAAGAAGAGAACAAAAGCGCCCGGATCGGGGCAATCAGCGTCGCCACAGCCGGGGACACGAACATGACGGAACTGCAGGAAAAATCGGTCGCTCCCGAATTCAAAAAGCTGCACAGCGGCGCCGAGGTGACTGTCGTAGGCACAGGCCCGGGGGACGCGGGCTCGCAAAAGATTTTTGAAAAGCTGAAAGCCCAGAAGGACGCCGGAAAAACGGAATGGGACATCGATGTGGCGGTCGTTCATCAAAGCATTATGAAACAACTGATCGACAACGATTTGCTTGAAAAATGGGTGCCTCAGTCGGCCAATAAATCTTACGTAGTATCCGCGGACAGCAAGAACAGTCTCGGAACGAATGTCGACGGCTACGTCATTCCGCTTTTTCACAGCCAAGTGGCGCTGGCCTACAATCCCGATAAAATCAAGCAGCCTCCAAGCAGCATGGAGGAAGTGAAGAACTGGATTCAGGCCAATCCGAAGCGCTTCGGGTACAACGGCGTGAAAAACGGCATGAGCGGGGTTGCCTTCGCGACGGCTTATACATACTGGAAAACCGGCGATTACAAGACGCTGAGCGAAGGTCCTTTCAAAGCCGACCCGGAAAGCAAATGGCCTGCCGCTCTGAAAGAGCTCAAAAGCTTGCCGGTCACGATAACGAACGGAAACAACGGCACGCTCGACATGCTCAACCGCGGCGAGATCGACATGGGCCCCGTATGGGTGGATATGTTTTACCTGTGGAAAGAAGACGGGCGTCTGAATCCGAATATGCGCCTGAAAGTCGTCGATCCGGGACTGCCCGGCCAGCCGATGTACGTCGTCGTCACCAAAAACGCCAAAAACAAAGCGGCTGCCGCTGCGTATGCGGACTATCTCACTTCCCCGGAAATTCAGGCTTCGGTCATTGTGGAAAAAAACAGCTGGTATCCCGGAATCGATGCCACGGCCGTGCTTCCGAAAGTGAGCGACAAAGGCAAGGAGAAGCTGTTCAAGGATGTAACTGCGGAAGATCTCAGCAAACGCGGCCAATCGTTCCCGCTCGCTGAGTATTTGAAAGACTTGCAAACGGCATACGAAGCGAACTGAACATACTGACGCATAGGCGGTGAAGACGAATGCAAGCAGATGCAGGCAAACTGCAGACTGTTCGGCAGGCGTCCGGCCGAAGCGCATGGCTGGGGGCCGCTTGGGCGGCTCCCGCTGTCTGCTTGGTGGGCGCGTTGTTTGTGTATCCTTTTTCCAAATCTTTTCTTGCCAGCCTTCAAGCTGCAGACGGCGGGTGGACCTGGCAGCATTACCAAACGGTATTTCGGCTGTACGCCGGGGATATCTGGTTTACGCTGGTCGTGTCGGCCGCAAGCCTCATCATCCTGCTGGCGCTGTCCGTTCTGCTCGGAGGGCTGCTTCGGCTGCAGGCGCGGCCGTTTGTCGAGTTTTTGTTCAAAATTCCGCTGTTCGTGCCGTTTGTCGTGGTCGGCCATGCGATGCGGGTGTTTTTGGCCCCCCACGGGACGCTCAATTCGGGGCTGATGACGCTTCATCTGTTCGACCCGGATCAAATGCCGTCGATCGCTTTTACGACCGCGGGCCTTATTATCGCATTGGTGTGGAAAAATATTGGCTTTGCGCTGCTGCTCATTCTCGGCTCCTACAGATCGGTCAATGAAAGCTACCTGGATGCCGCCAGAAATATGGGCGCAGGCCGGATCAGGCTGATCAAGGACATTTTGCTGCCTATGGGCAAAGGCTCGCTCGGCGTCGTGACAGTGCTGACGTTCACGTCGATGATGGGCAGCTTTTCCATACCTGCCATGATGGGAGACGGGGGCGGCCGTCAGATGCTGATGATCGATCTGTATTATCAGCTTATTTATCAGCAAAATTCGGGTGCGGCCAATGCCATCGGCGTTATTGCGTATATCGTTTCCATGGGCGCAGCCGTTTACTATATAAGGAGGGTATCGAAAGTATGAACATAGGGCGGTTGTCGCTGCGGTTGGCCGGATATGCGGCGGCGCTGTTTTTTATATTGGGCCCGATTGCCAGTCTGGCGCTGTGGTCTTTTGCGCATAAATGGTTTTGGCCGCATGCCTTGCCGACGGAATGGGGGCTGCGCTACTGGAGCAAAGTGTTCGAGGGCAAAATGGTGCATGCGCTTTCGCTCAGCTTCGGCATTGCCGTCGTTGTCACCGTCGTGTGCCTGCTGATTTCCGTGCCGGTCTCCTATTGGATCGCACGGTATCGGGTTCCGGGCCGTTCGGTGCTGCTGCTGCTGTTTTTGCTGCCGCAGGCGTTCCCGCAGCTTCCTGTTTTTACGAATACGATGGAGCTGATGTACCGCTGGGACCTCGTCGGCACGAAGACCGGACTTATTTTGATCCATCTGGTCGGCGCCGTCGTTTTCTGCGTCTGGACGATGGTGTCCGTGTTCCAATCCGTCTCGCTGTCGATGGAGGATGCGGCTGTCAATTTGGGAGCGTCGCGCAGCCGGACGTTCTTCACAATTACGCTGCCGCTCAGCGTTCCGGGGATGATCGCGGCGGCGCTGCTCGTATTCCTGTATTCTTTGGACGAATTCACCGGAAGCCTGCTGATCGGGGCGCCGTTCCAGCTGACGATGCCGGTGTTTATGTACAATGCGGCGATGGGCTATGAAATGCAGGTTGCTTCCGTTACCGCCCTGCTGCTCATGGTTCCGGGCATCGCGCTGCTGCTCTTGCTGCAGCGATTCATGCGCTCCGAATATTTGAGCGCTTTCGGGAGGGTGTAAACCGATGCAAATTCAGCTTCAAAATTTGACCAAAAATTACGGCGGCAGCCGGGGAATTGCCGGCATCAGCCTGGAGCTGCCTTCAGGGGGCCTGACGGCGATCGTAGGCCCCAGCGGCTGCGGCAAGACGACGCTGCTCCGCACGCTCGCCGGCTTTCTCGCGCCGGACGCTGGCGTTATCCGCTTCGGTGAGCGGGACGTCACCTACGCGAGCCCGCAGCAGCGCGGCGCGGCGATGGTGTTCCAAAACTATGCGCTGTGGCCGCATATGTCGGTTTTCGATAACGTCGCGTACGGACTCAAGCTGCGCAAAGTACCGGCCGCCGAGCGGGAGCGGCGGGTGCTGGACGTGCTGCGGCGGGTGGAGATCGACGTCTCCGAAGTCCGCCGCCGGCACCCGCAGCACTACTCCGGCGGCCAGCAGCAGCGCATTGCGCTGGCCCGGGCGCTCGTCGTGCAGCCGGACCTGCTGCTCATGGATGAGCCTTTGTCGAATCTCGACGCCAAAGTCAGACAGCGGCTGCGGGTGGAGATCCGCAGCATTCAGCAAGCTTTCGGCATCACGGCGCTGTACGTGACGCACGACCAGGAGGAGGCCCTCTCGATGGCCGACTACGTCGTCGTCATGAACGAGGGCCGCATCGAGCAAGCGGGCACGCCGCAGGAAGTGTACTGCCGGCCTGCGACTTATTTCACGGCTCACTTCCTCGGCGAGAGCCATACGCTGTGCCTGCTGCGCGGCAAGGAAGAGCAGCGGCTCGTCGTCCGCGCCGGCGATGCGCGCATCGGCGAGCGTCTGGAGCAGCCGCATAGCGCGCAGCCGCTGCAGGCGATCGAAACCGACGGCGAGGTCGTATTGACCGGCGCCGTGCGGGGCCATTTGTTCCTGGGCTCCGCGTACAGGCACATCGTTCACATCGGTTCGCAGTCTTTTTTTGCGGACAGCGAAGTGCCGCATCCCGAGGGGACGTACGATATCCGCATCCCCCGGGACAAAGCTTACTGGTTCGCAGCCGAGGCCAGCGAACCGCACAAGGAGGTGTCCGCATGAGCAGCGCTTGCGTACACATGTTGAACGTCGGATGGGGCGACGCCCATTTCATCCGCCTCCCTTCCGGCAGCCTCACCCTCATCGACGGAGGCGACGGCGCACCGGGCGAGCAGGAGGATACCCCGCTCGCCTGGATGAACCGGCACGGCGCAGACCGGCTCGACTGGATGATCCTCACGCATCTGCATGAGGATCACGTCAACGGTCTGCTCGAGATTGCTGCCCATAAGCAGGTGGGCTGCGCGATTTTGCCCTATGCCCGGTTTGATCTGCCCGCCCGTTCCGTCGTACAGCCGGAACGCGATCCGGGCGTTGAACGGGCGTACCGGGTGCTGGAGCATTACATCCGGTTGGTCGATCTGCTGCTTGAGCGCGGCGTTCCGATCGTTTGTCGCAGCGTGTACGATCAGGAAGCTTCCGACGTCGTCTGGAGCCGGGAAGGTTTCACGCTGCGCCATCTGTATCCGTGGTCGGACGATCCGCTGCCTGGGCTTGCGATGCTGGAGGCCGCGCTGGACGCTTACGAGCGGCGATCCGCCGATGCGGACGGGCTGCTCTGCGAGTTTTTCGAGCTGTCCAACGACGACAGTTCGGTGTACAGGCTGTGCGCCGCGGATGGAGACGCGGCGTCTGCGGTGCTGTTCGGCGCCGACCAGGTCGAACCCGGCTGGACGCGCCTCGCCCGGCGCGCCGATCTGCACAGCGCCGTGTGGAAAGCATCCCATCACGGCATGGAGGACGGGCTGAGCGGATTGACGCTTTCGCTGATCCGCCCCGGGCATGTCGTCGTGCCGATCAGCGAAAGCCTCTCGACGCCGCTGCTGGCTCGCTGGCGGGAGCTTGAGGCTGCCAGCGGCAGCAAGCTGGCGCGCACCGGCGACGTGCCCGCCGGTAACAGGCGGCACGTATTCACGGCGGGCGCCATTGAAGTTTACATCGGCTAAGGCTAGGGCCCGGCTGATGAAAAAACGCGCAGGCTGCGGGCATTGACCGCAGCCTGCAGGCCGTGGCCCCAGCCAGCTGCGAGGGTCACAGCTAGCGTCGCGAAGGCGACAGCTTGCGGCGAGAGCCACGGCTAGCGTCGCGAAGGCCAGAGCTAGCGGCGAGAGCCATAGCTTGCGTCGTGAAAGCCCCAGCCAGCGGTCAAGACCACAGCTTGTGCGTTAAATTTTTGTTCGTATCCTTCCAGAATTTATGTTAGTGTTGGAGTGGAGACAAGCGGTTATTTCTTCATTTTGTTCACTATAAAACGATGACGGGGGAATGGATTTTGCAGCACTATCGACAGGAACTTGAGCTTGTATGGGACGGTAAAGCGACGCTCGGCGAAGGGCCTGTATGGGACCATCGCACCCGGCAGTTGTTGTGGGTGGATATTATGGGCAAGCGCGTACATACGCTGAATCCCGTTACCGGTGAGGAACGCGCCATTCATGTCGGCCACTTGGTCGGGGCGGCGGTTCCGCGGGAGCAGGGAGGCTTGGTGCTGGCGCTGCAGGACGGGTTCTACTCGCTCGACCCGGCGGGGGAGCAGTTAACCCGGCTGGCCGGACCGGAGACCGGCAACCCGGGCAACCGGTTCAATGACGGCAAATGCGATCCGGCAGGGCGCTTTTGGGCCGGTACGATGGACATGACGGAGCAGCGCCCGAGCGGCTCGCTGTACTGCCTGGACATTCACGGCGAGTGCCGCAAGGTGCTGGACAACGTCACGGTATCCAACGGGCTCGGCTGGAGCCCCGATAACCGCGTGATGTATTATATCGATTCGCCGACGAAGCGGGTGGTCGCTTACGATTACGATCTTGAGAGCGGGACGCCGGGTAATCCTCGGGTTGTGGTGTCGATCCCGGAGGGAGAAGGATTCCCGGACGGCATGACCGTTGACGCTGAGGGGATGCTGTGGATCGCGCAGTGGGACGGTTGGCAGGTGTCGCGCTGGAATCCGGCAACGGGAGAGAAGCTGGGCTGCGTCCGCATCCCTGCGGCCAGGGTATCTTCCTGCTGCTTCGGCGGGGAGCGCTGCGACGAATTGTACATAACGACGGCGCGCATCGGGTTAAGCGAAGAGCAACTGAAAGAGCAGCCGCACGCCGGGGGCGTGTTCCGGGTCAAGCCGGGCGTGCAGGGTATGCCCGCCAGCTTTTACGCCGGGTAAGATGCCGGCCGGCAGCGACCGATAAACGGCTCGGGCAAGCGGCTCCGCGGGCGAAATTGCCGCACTGCCGCGCTCGGACGCGGCGGCTGCTTCTCCAAGGGGCCGTCCCCAAAGGCCCCCTCACGCCGCGACATGAAGGGAAGCCTGTCCGGCAGCGCGAAAAACGGGCACCACTGGCAGTGCGCAGAAACCTGCGCTTTTGAGACACTTGGAAAGCTGCACCCGCTAAGGCAGCGCAACTATTTGGCAGCGCGGCGTGCAGAACTGCTGCAAAAACACCCAAGACGTCACCCCACACGGTGCTGCAGCGAGCAAAAAGCCTGCAAAAGTGCAGCTTTTTGCTCGTCAATACGCCTGCAGCAAAATATTCCTGCAAAAGTGCAGGCTTTTCTGCCGATACGCAGGGCTCAGGCCATTTTGAGCCGAAATTCCTGCACAATCGCAGGCTTTTCCGCCAAACGGGCCGTTTCCACCGCAAAAGCCCACTGGCTTTGCAAACAAAACCCTAACTGTGGGATGAAATCCATATAAAGGTATTCGTGATGAGATGGCACGCATGTAGTTGAGTGTCGTTTGGTTGCAATTTACTATAATTCGATATATATATA
>NZ_JBYLHY010000032.1:0-77991 GCF_057749925.1 Paenibacillus sp. sgz302191 | reverse complement strand
CGAGGTGGAAGCGCGGCAACGTGTGGAGCTGACGAATACTAATCGGTCGAGGGCTTAACCTATACAATTTAACTCACACTTTACGCAAGTTTCGTATCTAGTTTTCAGGGTGCAAATGAGCACTTTGACTGTTTGGTGATGATGGCGGAGGGGATCCACGCGTTCCCATCTCGAACACGACCGTTAAGCCCTCCAGCGTCGATGGTACTTGAACCGAAGGGTTCTGGGAGAGTAGAACGTTGCCAAGCACAGTAAAAATGAGTCTTTTTGGGAATTTTTCCAGAAAGACTCATTTTTTTATATCATTACAAAATGAAGCATTAACCCATACTAGCCCTAAGAGGAGGGATACGTATGGGTTTTGTGAAATTGATGAGATGGATTTGTTTCATTTTATTTTGTCAGCCGGCCTTATTCAGTTTATCAGGCTGTTCCGCGCAGCCGGACAAGGCCCGGCATGCAGCATCGCCAGCCCCTATAACCGCACGGTCACTTGCGTCTGCAATGACCCCTTCAAACGCTTCAATGGCAGCGGCGGATGTTGGGCTGAGAACTGAGACAACGCTGTCCAAACGGCCCAAACGCCAAAAAGTAAAAGGAATCTATGTATCCGCATGGTCGGCGGTAGGGAGCAGATTTGATCGGCTTCTCGACTTGGTGGAGCGAACCGATTTGAATGCAATGGTCATTGACATAAAAAATGACTCGGGACAAGTCGTATATCCTTCAAAGGTTCCTTTGGCTACAGAAATAGGGGCAAACAGCAACACGATTATTAAGGATATGAAAGCGAAACTGCAGCAGTTGAAGGATAAGAACATTTATTCGATCGCAAGGGTTGCTGTTTTTAAAGATCCGTATTTAAGCGACAAAATAAATGCGTATGCACTGAAGAGTCCGTCCGGAGAAGTGTGGAGAGATAGTAAAGGAACGGCATGGACGGATCCTTTTCAAGAAGGGGTATGGGATTACAATATTCAAATTGCCAAAGAAGCGGCGAGTTTGGGTTTTGACGAGATACAATTTGACTACGTGCGGTTCCCCGACATCAGAAAAAAATCGGATCTGGAGATAAGCTTCAATAATCCCAAAGGTTGGACGAAAGCACAAGCGATAGAAGCTTTTTTGAAAAAGGCAAAAGAACAGATCGGCAATTCCGCATACCTTTCCGCTGATGTTTTCGGCCTAACGACTTCCTCCAATGACGACATGGGCATAGGTCAGGAGTGGGCCCTTATGAGCAGTCAAGTGGACTATATTTCTCCCATGCTTTACCCATCTCATTATGCCAGCGGCGTATACGGGGTCAAGGAGCCCGATTTGCAGCCTTATGCGATCATTCGCAAGGCAATTAGCGATGCGCAGGCAAAGAACGGGCAGTTGAAGCAAAGCTATGCTGAGGTCGCTGAGATCAGGCCGTGGTATCAGGATTTTACCGCAGCATGGGTCAAGCAGCATAAAACTTACAATGCCGTAGATGTCAAAGAACAAATAAAAGCGGCGACGGAGCAGGGAATCGACCAATTTTTGCTATGGAATTCGACCGGCACCTATACGTATCGTTAACGCAATCTCCACATTCGGCTGTTCCGGTGCGTTTGGCGCCTCCTTTTCCTTGACACGAAAAATAGGCATTTGTTAATATTGCAATATTATAGACCTGAAAGAGGAGGAATTTGTGTTGTGAGGGAAGATAAGTTTGGCAAGGAAGGTTTAACTTTTGACGATGTGCTGTTGGTGCCGCGTAAATCCGAAGTGTTCGGAAAGGAAATTAACATCACGACTGTTTTGGCGCCTCATGTGAAGTTAAACATTCCATTCATCAGCTCGGCGATGGATACTGTAACGGAATCTAAGCTCGCTATTTCTATGGCAAGAGAGGGCGGCATCGGTATTATTCATAAAAATATGACGATTGACCAGCAAGCGGAAGAAGTGGATCGGGTAAAAAGATCGGAGAGCGGAGTTATTACGAATCCTTTTTCGCTTACGCCTGAGCATCATGTTTATGACGCTGAAGCGCTGATGGCCAAGTATCGGATCTCCGGTGTTCCGATTGTGAACGAGGGCAATAAACTGGTCGGTATTTTAACGAATCGCGACCTGCGCTTCGTTCATGATTATTCCATCAAAATCAAGGAAGTAATGACGAAAGAGAACCTGGTTACCGCACCTGTCGGAACTACTCTGCAGCAAGCGGAAGTCATCCTTCAACAGCACAAAATTGAAAAGCTGCCTCTGGTCGATGAGAACAACGAGCTTAAGGGCTTAATTACGATAAAAGATATTGAAAAAGCGATCCAGTTCCCTAATGCCGCCAAGGATCAGCTGGGACGCCTATTGGCAGGCGCAGCGGTCGGCGTTTCGAAAGATGTTATGGAAAGAACCGCGGCGCTCGTAAAAGCGGGCATCGATGTAATTGTCGTCGATTCTGCGCACGGCCATCACATCAATATTGCCGAGACGGTTAAGAAGATACGAAATCAATATCCGGATCTGCCTATTATCGCAGGAAACGTAGCTACGGGAGACGGTACTCGCGATTTGATCAAAGCCGGCGCTTCGATGGTAAAAGTCGGGATCGGACCGGGTTCCATTTGTACGACCAGGGTTATTGCCGGAATCGGCGTGCCGCAAGTTACTGCGATTTTCGATTGCGCTCAAGCGGCGGCTGAGTTTAATGTGCCGGTCATTGCCGACGGCGGGATCAAATATTCCGGCGATGTAGTTAAAGCGATAGCCGCAGGCGCCAGCGCCGTTATGATCGGCAGCTTGTTTGCCGGCACCGAAGAGAGTCCGGGTGAGTCCGAGATTTTCCAAGGCCGCAGATTTAAAGTTTACCGCGGCATGGGTTCTCTGGGGGCAATGAAAGAGGGAAGCAAGGACCGTTATTTCCAGGAAAACGAGAGCAAGCTCGTTCCGGAAGGAATTGAGGGCCGCGTTCCTTACAAAGGGCCTTTGGCGGATACCGTTTATCAGTTGGTCGGCGGCCTGCGCTCAGGAATGGGATATTGCGGGGCGCGCAACATTCACGAATTGATCCATGACACCCAGTTCATTCGAATTACTGGCGCAGGTCTTCGCGAAAGTCATCCGCATGATATTCAAATTACGAAAGAAGCACCAAACTATTCCTTATAGTAACTGCAAAATGTATAAAAATGGAGGCGAAGGGATTGAACTTTCGTCTTCTTTTTTTTGTCTAATGGGGTGTGTTACAATATATTATGTCTTATATTTCCCGGGGAGAGTGAAATTGTGAATTTATTTGCTTTTAAGAAGAAAAAGATAGCTTTGGTGCTAGGTGTCTGTTTATTGATTCAATCCGTTCTTTTACATATACAACCTTCTAGTGCGCTAGCTGCGGAGACACCGGCTGCCACAACGGCCCCCGCAGGATCGGCCGCGACCGGCGAGCCAAAGCCGGCCGCGAAATCGGCGATCATTATGGAGGCGAGCACGGGAACGGTGCTGTATGAAATGAATGCCGACGAACCACTTCCTCCGGCGAGTATGACCAAGATGATGACGGAATATCTCGTGATGGAAGCCATTAAAGACGGGAAAATCAAATGGGAAGACGAAGTTGTCGCTTCCAAAAATGCCGCCTCTGTCATCGGCTCCGGACAATTGATCGCCGATGGCGAAAAGCTGACCGTCAAGGACATGTTCAACGCGATGTCGATTTATTCGGCCAACGATGCTTCTGTGGCCCTGGCTGAGAAACTCGGCGGAACGGAAGAGGATTTCGCCAAAATGATGAACGAAAAGGCGAAGCAGCTCGGCATGTCGGACAAGGCGCATTTTATTAGCGCGACAGGGCTCTCACGGTCCGACCTTAAAAATCCTCCGGCGTCTATCGAGGGTGAAACTTTAATGTCGGCGCGGGATGCAGCTACTCTTGCCTACAATATTTTGAAAGATCATAAGGAAGTTCTCGAATTCACGAAAATTCCTTCTTTAAAATTGCGGCCCAAAGACAAAACGCCCATGATTAACTGGAACTGGATGCTGGAAGGGAACCAAAGCAATCCGAATTTTAAAAAGTTTGCGTATACGGGGCTGGATGGCTTGAAAACAGGTTCTACGAGCGACGCGGGCTATTGCTTTACGGGAACGGCCGAGCGCAACGGCATGCGGCTGATCACTGTTGTTATGGGTGCCAAAACGGAGCCGGAGCGTTTTAATGAAACCCGGAAGCTCATGGACTACGGATTTCAAAATTTTGAAATTAAGCCGTATTTGAACGCAAGAGCTGAAATAGATTCGCTGAAAACCGTAAACATTAAGAAAGGCGTTCAAACGGAAGTTCCGGTAGTTACGAAGACCGGCATGTCTTTTGTAATCAAAAAAGGCGCTAAAGACGAAGAGTTCAAACTGGCGGCCGAGCCGCTCGAAGAAAGCAAGCTGGTTGCTCCCATTAAAAAAGGCGACGTGCTGGGAAAAGTGAAAGTCAGCTACAACGGCCAGGAAAAAACGGTCGATTTGGTCGCCAATGACGATGTCGAAAAAGGAAGCTGGATCCGCCTGCTGTTCCGGTCGATAAAAAACTTCTTCGGCGACATGTTTAAAGGGATGAAGAACATTGTCTAGGCCAGAAAATGGGTTGTATAATGGGTCACCATCATGTAAAATGATTGTTTAGAAGTTTACTATCGAATCGTGCAATGACCTGCATGAATCTGTCATAAAGGCATAGGAGGAATGGAAGTATGGAAACTGGAACATCCCGCGTTAAAAAAGGTATGGCCGAAATGCAAAAAGGCGGCGTCATTATGGACGTTATGAACGCTGAACAAGCAAAGATCGCTGAAGCTGCGGGCGCCTCTGCCGTTATGGCTTTGGAGCGAGTGCCGGCGGATATCCGCGCAGCAGGCGGCGTTGCCCGCATGGCCGATCCGACTATTGTCGAAGAAGTTATGAAGGTCGTTTCCATCCCGGTTATGGCGAAAGCAAGAATCGGCCACTATGTCGAAGCAAAAGTTCTTGAATCCCTGGGTGTTGACTACATTGATGAGAGCGAAGTTTTAACTCCGGCGGATGAAGTTTATCATATCAACAAACGCGAGTTCACAGTGCCTTTCGTATGCGGAGCGCGGGATCTGGGCGAAGCGCTGCGCCGTATCGGCGAGGGTGCTTCCATGATTCGTACCAAAGGCGAGCCTGGAACGGGCAATATCGTAGAAGCCGTACGCCATATGCGGATGATGGTCGGCCAAATTCGCAAAGTACAAGCTATGTCCACAGACGAGCTGATGGCTGAAGCGAAGAACCTCGGAGCCCCTTTCGAGCTGCTGCTGCAAGTTCATGAAACAGGCAAGCTGCCTGTCGTTAACTTTGCCGCAGGGGGCGTAGCTACGCCGGCTGACGCCGCTTTGATGATGCATCTGGGCTCTGACGGCGTGTTCGTCGGCTCCGGTATTTTCAAATCCGACAGCCCTGAGAAATTCGCGAAAGCGATTGTTGAAGCTGTAACCCACTATACGGATTACAAAATGATCGCAGAAATTTCCAAAAACCTCGGCACCCCTATGAAGGGCATCGAAATTTCCAAGCTGGAAGCTTCCCAACGCATGCAGGAGCGCGGCTGGTAATGTTGAAGATTGGTGTTCTTGCTTTGCAAGGAGCGGTAGCCGAGCACATCCGGGCGATCGAACAGGCCGGTGCGGAAGGCGTCGTTATAAAAAGAACGGAACAGCTCCAGGATATTCAAGGTATTATTATTCCGGGCGGCGAAAGTACGACGATCGGCAAATTGATGCGCACGTTCGGTTTTATAGAAGCGCTGCGTCAATTTTCCGCCGAGGGCAAGCCGGTCTTCGGGACATGCGCAGGCCTCATCGTTATTGCCAGGGAAATAACCGGTCAGCCGGAAGCTCACCTGGAGCTGATGGATATTGCCGTAGCTCGCAATGCGTTCGGACGCCAGCGGGAAAGCTTTGAAACGGACTTGCCGATCAAAGGGATCGACGAAAATGTCCGCGCTGTTTTCATTCGCGCCCCGCTCATCGAGAAAGTGGGTCCGGGTGTAGATGTGCTCGCGACGTATCAGGAGCAGATCGTAGCGGCGCGGCAAGGGCATCTGCTCGCAGCTTCTTTCCATCCCGAGCTGACCGACGACTATCGTCTGCACAGCTATTTTGTTGACATGGTCAAGCAAAGCCAAGCTAAATAAAGGGAACCAAGCACCTCTGAAATGACCGGATCTCCGGAAAGGGTGCTTGCTTCCATATATTCAACCATTTTGCGCTAACGGAGGAACCTCCTTGTTTGATGTAAAATTACTTCGAAACGATTTGGCAGCCGTACAAACTGCCATGCACAACCGGGGCAAGCAGATCGAGGAGCTGAATGGTTTCACGGCATTGGATGTGAAGCGCAGAGAGCTTCTGCAGGAAACGGAGCAGCTCAAAAACCGCCGCAACACCGTTTCTCAAGAAGTGGCTGCCCGCAAAAGGTCCGGCGAAAATGCGGACGAATTGATCCAGGAAATGAAGGTCGTCGGCGACCGGATTAAAGAGTTGGATGACGAAATCCGCGTGCTGGACGAGTCCTTGCAGCAGGTGCTGCTGTCGATCCCGAATATGCCGCACGAAAGTGTGCCGGTAGGCTCTTCGGAAGAAGATAACGTAGAGACTCGCCGCGTCGGCGAAATTCCGCAGTTTGAGTTTGAAGCCAAGCCGCATTGGGAAATCGCCCAAGAGCTGGGCATTCTCGATTTTGAGGCTGCGGCCAAGGTGACGGGTTCGCGCTTTGTATTTTACAAAGGGCTCGGCGCCCGGCTGGAGCGCGCGCTGATCAACTTCATGATGGACCTGCACAGCGATGAGCATGGTTATCAGGAGATGCTGCCGCCTTATATCGTCAATCGGGACAGCTTGATGGGAACCGGTCAATTGCCCAAATTCGAGGAAGATGTATTCAAAATCGAGAATTCGGAGTATTTCCTCATTCCGACGGCCGAAGTGCCGGTTACGAACTATCACCGCGATGATCTTTTGACCGCCGAGCAGGTGCCGGCCAATTTCGTGGCCTTCAGCGCATGTTTCCGCTCCGAAGCGGGCTCGGCCGGCAGAGATACCCGCGGCTTGATCCGTCAGCATCAATTCAACAAAGTTGAGCTGGTGAAGATCGTGAAGCCGGAGGACTCTTACGACGAGCTTGAGAAGCTCACAGGACACGCTGAGCGCGTTCTTCAGCTGCTGAAGCTGCCTTACCGGGTGCTGACGCTTTGCACGGGCGATATCGGCTTCTCGTCGGCCAAAACGTACGATCTCGAAGTGTGGCTGCCTAACAGCGGCGTTTACCGCGAAATTTCCTCCTGCAGCAATTTCGAGGATTTCCAGGCGCGCCGGGCGAATATCCGCTTCCGCAGGGATGCTAAAGCCAAGCCTGAGTTTGTACATACGCTGAACGGCTCCGGCTTAGCGCTCGGACGAACAGTAGCCGCTATTTTGGAGAACTATCAGCAGGCGGACGGATCGGTTGTCATCCCGGACGTACTCGTGCCGTACATGAATAACGTCAAGGCGATCAGCAAAAATTAGAGCTTGATAACCGGCTATTAAATGTGCTACAATGCTTTTTGTCACTGCATAAGGTTGTTTCCTTACGAGGAGGCAACTTCGTGGAGAGGTGGTCGAGTGGTTTAAGGCAGCGGTCTTGAAAACCGCCGAGGTCGTGAGGTCTCCGTGGGTTCGAATCCCACCCTCTCCGTATACCTTTACAAAAAGTCATGCGATTCTGAAGAATCGTGTGGCTTTTTTTTCATTCTCCTGCGCGAGTTGCAGGGGCATATTTTGCTATCCGCGGGCTTGGATAAAAGGGCTTGCGCCTTCATATTTTAAATATGTGGAGGTGTTACCGATGAGCAAAGCAGATATGCCGGCCGTCGATCAGAAGAGGTTGGTCGAGGAATGGACAACCCGGCTGCCCGAGGTGCTGAACAACTCGGATCAGGTGCGCGTATGGGCCGACGAGGCCGATTCCAACGCCTTATGGGTGCATATTACATCCGCAGGCCATTCCATGTACACGTTTGATTTTAAGGTGACTTACGTTGATTCCAGAGAGATTAAGGCAGAGCTTGTCGATGTGGAGCAGGATCAAAAGCATATCGATGAGCGCCATGGCGTCGTACAGACGCTGATTGACGATTACATGCGCCACATACATGAATGTGCACAGGCGTTACAGCAAGTCACGCATGCCTGAACAGCGGAGGGAGCATACATGACCAAGCAAAAGAGCCGTGACAAAAATTTGCAAAACGTGGTAAAGGACTTAAATCGTACAACCGTGAACAGCCGCCATGCGCAGCAGGTGCAGCAGCAAACGAACGATCATCGACACCAAGATGCTTTAAATCATGATGAATAGAGGGGTGCCAGGCGATGTCCATACCTAGAAACTATCCTGCGGGAGAAAGCTATACCGACGGAAACCCACAAGCCAGAAATGACAATAACGAAGCTCCTGAGCCGCTTTCGGGCTCCAAAAAGGTGAAAAACCGCAATCATTCCGGGGCTAAACAGCATTCTGAGGGCTCGGGGCACCGCGGTTAATTTTTTTTCTTTACAAAATGTTTAAAAAAACGGAACGCGGATAAACTATAAATGTCGGTGAACAGAGAGGTGTGGTTCCGTTGGAGGATTTCAGCGAACGACCGTTGCCTGGAGGACTTTCATACCTGTTATAAGCAGGCTGGAGGGGATGTGCCAAAGACACTTAACGTGTTTTATAAGCAGATTTTCCAAAGGTTTTACAAGTAACACGGTTTAGAAAGAAATCAACTAACACCGACAGAAAAGAACCCCTAGGGGTTCTTTTTGTCTTCGTTATTTTTTGATTTTTGATTCATCAGCAAGCGAACTCCGGCTCCTATCAGAATAACGGCTACGATTGCGGTTTGCGCGAACTGGGTGAACCAGTAATTGTAATCGGAATTAGGGAATAAGCGGTCAAAGAACGGAGCGGCGCCTTCGTTGATCATGTAATAGCAGCCGATCAGCAAAAGGACGACCCCGATCGGACGCTGATACAAAGTCCAGTTTTCGATAATCGGTTTATCGGTTAGCGTGCCGTTCTCGTATCTGGTCATCTGCTGCAAAGCGTCAAAGAAGCTGTAGAACCACAGAAGCGGGATCAAAAAGAAGAACAAAGACAACCTCAAAACATCGAACACATAGATCGAGAACAGGAAGATGGCCATGAGCTGCAAGCCTCTTTTGGGCATCGCTAAATATAAATGCGCGGCACCCGGAAAGACTGCGATAATCGAGGCAAGCGTTCTGTTTTTACGGCTGTAGATGTCATTATGGTACATGTCCTCAAACAGGCTTTGATCGATCGGATCCAACCCCGCGTGCTTGCGTTCCAGCTGTTTTAAAGCATCGAACATGGAGTAGAAGAAAATAACCGGCAGAATGAAAATGAACGCCATAAACCCGAAGTTATTCGTAATGACGGCGAGAAAAACGACTAGCGTCGCTCCTCCGAAAAAGGAAAGCATCGCGGTCAAACCCCGCTGCATCAGCCCCAACTGATAGTGGCCCAGCCCGGGGATGAAGGACATCATAATGATTTTGCTTTTTTCACGCTGCTGCCAGGCCCTTACATAAGGATCATCGTTCCAGTAAGTTTGCTCTTGTCCGGGCATCATACCCGGGTGGTACGGATAAGGGGGAGCCGGTTTTCCAACCAGGAACACGACCATATCGATTACATTGGCGATCCAGATCAATGCGGCGATGAAAGTGAGGAGCAGGGCGAATGATTCTGCGTCTCTTCCGCCATGACCGACAGCGAGGATAAAGATCAGCAAGGCCAGTCCGAAAAAGCCGCCTGTGTAAAGCGATCCGCGGATAGGGCGCTGCATATACAAGTGACCGACGCCAGGCAAACAAAATGACAGGATGAAAGCCAAAACGCCGCTTCGGGGATTCGTGTTCATCGGTCATCGACCTCCTTTGTCTTGAGGGGTTTGAATATGATCCAGCCAGGTAAGCGTCCGATGGACAAGCCGGTCGGAGATAGGCGCATCCTTTTGAAAAGAGGATTTCTGCGTCTTGTAGTCATTTTTGCTAAGGGAACCCACCTCTTGAAACAATCCCTGGAAAAATCCTGTAGCGACCAGGATGAGCGTAGCCGCCGCGGCAAGGCCGTAGTGAAACCATGTGGAGCGGTACCAGGAGCGTTGAGAGCGCATGAGGCGCACTGTACGGTTAAGAACGGCGTCAACGTAATCTTCCGTATTCGTTTGCGGCAAGGGCAGGCTTTGCAGGTCATCCTCCAAGCACTTCACATAAACGGACAAACATTGGTCGCATTGATACAAATGAAGCTCCATCGTGGAAGTTTCGGACGGAGACGTGCGCTGCGCCACATACAGTTCCCATTCCTGCTTATCGTAATGCTTCAACTGAAATCCTCCTCCTTCCAGTTTTTGCGGAGCCACTGCTTAGCCCGGTACAGCTTGGATTCTACCGTTTTAATCGTTACACCCTGTGCGGCGGCAATATCCTGATAAGATTGATTGTGCAAATAATAGGCCATAAGCACATCCTGATAATTGACCGGGATTTGATCCATTTTGGACCGGATCAGTTGAACGGTTTCTTTCGTAATGACTTCCTGCTCCAAGGAACGGTTCGGGTCGTATGGCGAAAGCGGCGCCGCTTCTTCGATCTCCGCTGTCATTTCTTCTCTTTTGCGCTGGGCGGAACGCTTGAAATCTATGGCCCGATTGACGGCGATGCGCGTGATCCAGGTTTTAAAGCCCTTCATTTGGTAAGTGGGGAGGGAGAAATAAATCCGGGTCCACACATCTTGCGTCAAATCCTCGGTGTCCTTCGGATGGCGGACGATCGCATAGATCGTTTGAAACAGATAGCGGCGGTAAGTCGTCACAAGCTCGCGAAAAGCGGACTCATCGCCGTCCAATGTACGCTTAACTAATGTGTCATCCTGAATATTCTCCTCCTCCTCTCCGCTTACATAGACGAAGACGGCGCTCCGGAACCCTGCACTCCCAAATAAAAAAAGAGCGAATCCGAATGACTCGCTCTTTCAAGAGTTAGCGGTGCTTTTGCCGCCGGATATAGAGGGGCGGTCCTGTTGACCCGCTCGAATGAACAACTGCGACAGGCAGGCGCTTATAATGCCGAGCACACCCAGAAAGAGGAACCCCTGGCCCAAGTGGAACCAATCGCCGATGATCCCCATCAGCACGGGGCCTACGAACATGCCCAGCCCGTAGATCGCCTGGAAAAAGCCCATCGCTGTCGCCCGCTTGTCGGACGGCATATGCTTAATGCTAAGCGCCATCAACACGGTAAAAGAAAGCCCTCTGCCGAAGCCGGCCAAAGCTTGCGTCACGATGAGCACCCACAGCTGCTGGGAGAACGGGATGGTGAGCGTAAACAGCCCCATCAGCACAAAGCCCCAGACTACGACCCGTTTCTCCCCGAATTTGGCCGCCCAGCGCCGCCCTCCGAACAATGAGGCAATGGCTACAGGCAGTGTCGAAAAGAAAGTGAGCAGCGCCATTTCGAATTTCCCCGCTCCCAGGCTGGTCGCATAGACGGGAGTAAAGCCGAACACAGTCGCAAACGTCAGCACTTGGGATAAAATGGCCAGCAGCGAAACAAAGAGCAGCGTGCGGTCCGCCGCGACGCCGGCAATGCCGCGCATCGTAATCTTCGGCGCATCTTCCTCGATGCGTTCTACGAGAAAGAAAGAGCCGAGCAATCCGACGGCGCCGAGCGCGGTTCCCATCATAAAGGCCGATTCCCAGCCGAGCGAATCCGTCGCCCAGCCGGCCATCAGAATGCCCAGCATTTGGCCTAGCGAGTTGTAAAAGCTGATCGTCCCGATCGCTTTGGTGGATTCTTCATGTTTATAGTAGCTGGTAAACAGGACCGTAAAATCAACCCACGTCGCCGCAGCGGCGCCGGCCAGAGCGCGGAGCACAATCATCCAGGTGAAATCGCGGGTGATCCAAAGACCGAGCCCGCTTAACGCGGTAAAAAGCAGCCCGAACGTAATGAACAGTTTCCGCTTGTGAAACCGGTCCGACATGACCCCTACCGGGATGCGCAGCAGCATTTGGGAAATGCCGTACATCCCGACGATCCAGCCTGCAAGCTGATGCGAGCCGCCTAAATATTCAACATACGGCGCAATAATCGGCACGCTCGTATACATGGACATCCAGAACAGGAGCGTGACTGCGCAGAATAAAGGAATGCGATAAGAAGTTCGGGTACTCGGGACAGACATAAAAAGGATGCATCTCCTTTCTTGGTTGCAAAAGCGCTGCTTCACAAAACAAACAAAGGGAAAACCAACCCGAGGTCGTCATCCCTTTGTTAAATGGAAGCGGTTAAACTTGAACGTGCGGCAATGCTCGCATGCCTATTATCATAACGCAGCCCGGTCGATAAAAGCAATGCTTATACGACGAAAAACTTGCGTACGCAAAAGGCCCAGTCGTTCGTGAAGCGGGGGTGGTAGCGTGCAAAACCTGCAAAAGTGCAGGCTTTTTTTGCGAATATGGCTCGTTTTCGGGAAAAGCCTGCGATTGTGCAGGAATTTCCCGTGAAAATGAGCCTAAGCTCGTGTACTCGATGAAAAACCTGCACTTTTGCAGGAATGTTTCACTGCCAGCGTATCTACGAGCAAAAGGATGTACTTTTGCAGTTTTTTTCGTGTTCCTAGTCAGATGCAGCAGAATTGTTTGCGGCTTATCAATACCACGCCTATTCGTTCCTTTGCTCAAGTAACAAACACGCTAACTTAACAGCTAGATTCGCTCAAATAAAACAGAAAACCTACCACGGCTAAACGGTAAGAAGTTCTTTGCGTTATTTATTCCGGTCGGCCGCTGTCTTTTTTACGCCAATTTTTCGGATGGTTCGGTTGGGCAGGATTCGGTTGGTTCTTATCAAGTATCCACGTTTTACCGATTTGAACCGCTTTAACGCGCCCTTCTGCGCAATAGTTTTTGATGGTACCCGGCGATAATCCCCATATTTCCGCGGCCTCCTGGACACCCATAATATGATCAAGGGGGTTCATGACGGTTACCTCTGTTTCCGTACGATTATTAACGTATATAGCGATATAGCGAGCGTGATAATTGAAATTACGAAAGTGACGTAAGCCATTGAGTACACGGCTCCTTTCGCGTATAATGATTGTTAGGGGGAGAGGTTTTAAACCTCTCCGGTGATTTACTTACGAGACTTCGAGCGCTTCCGACGCTTGGAGTCTTTTTCTTTTCGGTGATTTTCCAGCACTATGTAGAGATTGACGAGAGCAACCAATAGCTGGATTATCGCCGTCAGAAGGGTAAGCATTTACATCACCTCCTAACGGTTTCATTATATCATATGCGATAACGCATGTAAAGGGGGTTGCAAGTCAGAGGCGCATTGGATTATTCCGATTCAGTCTGCACGTAAACGGCTACCACTGCCCCTATTATGGTTTCTTGGTCTTTTGATCGTTGTCTGCTATGTACTCGAACAGCTCAGCAGGAGTGCAGTCTAATGTTTTACATAATAGATTAAGAACCTCAACACTAACTGCTTTAACGTGTTTGTCTTCCTCACGTAATTTTTCATTGTTAACCCACTGGCTCAAAGTATTCGGTCGAATGCCAGTCTGTTTGCTTATTTGGTACATGGTCATCCCACGTTTATCTAACATCTCCGAAAGCTTAAAACGAATCAACGAAAACCACGCTCCTATTAATTTCCATTCTACCACAATAACAACGCTTGACGTTATTAACAAATTGAGTTAATATCAATTTAAGATAATAACTCAAAATGATATTATAAATTTCATTTCACATACGGAACCTCAGTTTACACGCGAGCGTCCTGACCGGAAAGGAGGTGATGGCTATTCGCAAGATAACGGTACGAATGAAACATCGGGATGACGTTGCTAATGAAATGTTAGTTTTTGATTGGAATGCGTATCTACTAATAGAGAATGTAGCGTTGATTCTCGAACCGGAAGACGAAATCGTTACGATATCACGCGTAAAGTTGCGCGAAGATGGGACATACGTGCGTACGTCCTCAGGCGGCTTTGAGATTCCGATCGATTTGAAAACGTATGTCCGCATTCAGTCTGCGCCAACGGAACTGCATGCACTAATCGCGGCTTTTGCCGTATGAAGGTGGCTGTTTTCTGACTGAGGAGTATGCGCGCCAGCGCGTTGTTAACCTGTGCTTCGAAATAAGCCAGCTCATAAGTCCATAAATAAAAAAACTTCCTACGTTTATTACCGTAAGAAGTTCGCATAAATTGCGTTTGATTCTACCCGATTAAAGCAGGGTTATACGCGCCACGGCGGGATTCGAACCCGCGACGCACAGTTTAGGAAACTGTCGCTCTATCCTGCTGAGCTACGGGCGCATAGCAAAGACTATTTTAACACGGAGTTTTTCGTCATGCAACCGTGCTCTTGCCTTGCCAGCTTGCCGGTCTAGGAATCTAGGTTCGGATCGAACAGACTTCTAGACCTTGTTCCGAAGCTTGCGGAAGAACTGGGTCAGCAGTGCTGCGCATTCTTCCTGCAGCACGCCGCTGATCACGTCGACGCGGTGATTGAAACGTTCTTCCTGCAGCAGGTTCATCAGCGTGCCGGCGCACCCTGCTTTGGGATCTGCGGTACCATAGATCACTTGCGGAATGCGCGATTGAACGATGGCTCCCGCGCACATCGGACACGGCTCCAACGTGACGTAGAGCTTGCAGTCCAGCAGACGCCACGCCTGCAAATGCTCGCTGGCCTGGCGGATCGCGATCATCTCGGCATGAGCGGTCGGATCCAGGGACGTTTCGCGCAGGTTGTAGCCGCGGCCTATAATTTCACCGTCACGCACGACAATAGCGCCGATTGGAACTTCACGGATCGTTTCGGCTTTCAAAGCTTCATGGATCGCTTCCCGCATCCAATATATATGTTCATCCACAGGGGACACCTCGCTCAAAAAATGTTATCCACATGTTAATAGAAGTCGAACAAGCATTCGTTGTTAACATTCTGTGGACAAGTGTGTGGATAAGTTGAAAAGTTGTGGATATATGAGTTTCATTGTAGGGACTCGCCGCTCTGAAATCAAGCTGCCTGCGGAAAACGGTTGAATCCGACGGCTAAACTAGGTATACTAGAATTAAAATTTTAGGTCTTTTAACCTACTGATAGGTATAATCGCATACATAACGAGATCAGATTTGATAAGGGCAAACTTGCCGAAAGACAAGGACGCAAAGCCGAGGGTCTAAAGTTCTACAAGAACCATGACAGCCTGGTTACCGGAAATCAAGCTTGTTTGATTTAGGTAAATAGGTTGCCCCGACAGGAAGGGACAGTCTATTTTTTTATTTATAGCCTAATCTGTTTGTAGAGAACAGGAGGATATGCCATGAAGCTATCGGATAGGGAGAGAAAGATGGATTTGGTCAAAATCTACGGAAGCAAGGAAGGCAACGACGCGGAAATTTTGATTGACAGCAAAGCGGTGCTGGATAAAAGCGATTTTGTAGCGACGGGAATAGTAACGTACGTGCTTGGCGACATTATTGAAATCGAGCTGCCTCAATATGATGTTTTCCGACTTGGGGACAAGGTCAAGATTACGGTTTATTCCAAATCGGGGCTATTCGTTTTTGAGACGTCGGTCGTGGCCAAAGACGAGGGTTCGATCATCGTGATTAATCCGCCCGATAACCGGAAGAAGTTTACGGAGAAGAGGGAGCACCCGCGAATCGATGTCGTTCAGGGCGGTTTGCTGCACAGTTTGCATGACAAGAATAAGAGAAACAAGCAAAGTTTCGAGCATCCGATCAGCCTTAGCGTCAAAAATATCAGCTTGAGCGGCGTAGGATTTGTGATTGAAAACAATATGAACGCGGATAAAAATATGAGTCTGGAAAATAACGCGCAGCTCGAAATCGAACTTCTGCTCGGTTTTTCCATATCTTGCGTAACCGAAATCGTCCGAAGAGAGGCTTTGGGTGCAGGCTTTTTTTATTACGGAGTCCGATACGTTGAAATTCCGGAAAATAAAACGAATGCGCTGCGGGCCTTTATTTTGAAAAATCAGGTCGAGGCCTACTTCGTACAAAAACAAGACATCAAATTGAAAAAAGTCATGGATATCCGGTCTGCGGTGCATCAATAACCGCGGGCTTTTTTTTATTCAAACACGGCGCTGGCGATTCGTCGCAGCAAGTTAGTGTCAATCTATTTGCGCAAGCTATGCATAAGATTAGGGACAATTCGCAAGGTTATAATTGATACCATCGTTCAATGGAACAGCAGAAGCAGACATCAAAAATGAGGTGATGAGCGATGCGCTTTTCGAACTTGTTCGGCAGGAGAAAGTATCATTCAGCCCCGCAGAGGTCCAATCGTCAGCAAAATAACGACTCCATCGGTACGTCCCTATCGCAAAATATCGCCGATTTACATAACCTGTTTACGCAAACTCCCGATCTGATCGTACGGCAATTTACAATCAAGCGCACGGGAGAGCAAGCCGCGCTTGTTTATTTGAGCGGGCTCGTGGATAAAAACTCGATCAACAACAACGTGCTCCGCCCGCTTCAATTCGAGGATGGGAGCGACGATGCGGACGGCGATTTTATTTTGACAATCGGCCAAGTTATTACGCTGCATGCGTGGGCGCAAATCGAGGTCGCAGTTCTGCATGGCCGCAGCATACTTTTTGTCGACGGACGGGCGGAGTCGTATTCTCTCGATACGCAGGGCTGGCCGCAGCGGGCGATTGCAGATCCGCAGCTTGAGGCGTCCCTGAAAGGAGCGCATCAAGGCTTTGTTGAAACGAGCACTCAGAACGTTGCGCTTATCCGGCGCTACATTCCCAACCGCGAATTGAAAATAAAGGAATTAAGAGTAGGGCAACGCGGGCATACTATCGTATCCGTTCTATACCTGGAGGATGTCGCGCATCCCGAGGTGCTGCAGGAGCTGGAAGACCGGATTCAGATGCTGAATATCGACACGATCATCAATACCGGCGAGTTGGCGGAGCTGATCGAGGATAATCCGTATTCTCCGTTTCCGCAATTTATTTTGACGGAACGGCCGGATGCTGCAGCATCGCAAGTTTTGCAGGGAAGATTCGTCGTTGTCGTAGACCGTTCTCCGAGCGTGCTCGTCGGTCCGGCCTCGTTCACATCGTTTTTTCAGAGCGTCGACGATTACAGCACACGCTGGTCGATCGCTACTTTTATCCGGCTGCTGAGACTTTTTGCGTTCTTTGTCGCCGTCTTTTTGCCGGCGTTCTACATAGCTGTCATTTCTTACCACTTTGAGATCATTCCCATCAAATTGCTGCTCACGATCGGGGAGTTCAGAGGACGTGTGCCGTTCCCTCCTTTCGTGGAAGCGGTCATTATGGAGCTTACGCTTGAAATGATGCGGGAAGCGGGAATTCGGCTGCCCGCTCCGGTCGGGCAAACGGTCGGCATTGTCGGAGGCATCGTCATCGGCCAGGCGATCGTACAGGCGGGGCTCATCAACAATATTATGGTTATTGTCGTTTCTTTTACCGCCATCGCTTCTTTCATCCTGCCCAACTACGATATGGTCGCCGCCATTCGGCTGATTCGCTTCGCGATGATGGTGGCCGCTTCGATGTTCGGCTTTGTCGGAATAATTATCGGAATGATGACGATGATAGGGCATCTCATTTCCCTGGAATCGCTCGGAACTCCTTACAGCACTCCGCTCGCGCCAATCCGGCTGGTCGATTGGAAGGACGCGTTCGTTCGCCTGCCGTTATGGAAAATGGATAGGCGTCCTGTCAGCGCGCGACCGGTTCAACCGATGCGGCAAGGCCCCAGCCGTCCCAAGGGTGACGATAAATGAGCAAAAATGCGGGTCATACGATTACCTCCCTGCAGTATATTTTTATCAATTCGGGTTTGCAAGTGAGCGTTTTTTTTGTAGCGCTGCCCAGAATAATGGCCGAACAGGCGGGTACGGACGGCTGGATCTCGCTCATTCTCGGTTGGGTTTTAACGATAGCGGCAAGTCTGATCATGATCCGGATCATGCAAAAAAATCCCGATGATACCTTGCTGGATTTGCTGACCAGATACTGGGGCAAATGGGCGGGCAGAGCGGGAGCCATCCTGTTTGCTATCTATCTCTTTTTCTACGGATACACAGGGCTCATATACACGATATTGATGACGAAGGCCTGGCTGCTGCAGCAAACTTCGCCCTTTCTCCTTATGCTGCTGCTGGTTATCCCTACGTATGTGATTGTTCGTGGGGGACTTCGGGTTGTGGGAAGATATGCGGAAATTGTATTTCTCCTTTCACTATGGATACCGGTTATTTATTTGTTTCCGCTAAAAGAAGCTCACTGGCTTCATTTGCTTCCCGTGCTGAAGGAAGGGTGGATGCCTATTATGAAGGGCGTGCCGGAAGCGCTCTATTTTTACATAGGATTTTCAACGACGTTTATGTTGTATCCGTTTTTGCAAAATAAGCAAAAGGCTTCCGCGAGCATTGTCGTCTCAAATACGATGACAATGTTCATACATTTGTTCGTCACAATCATTTGTTTTGTTTATTTCAGCCCGGACGAAATTTCCGGATACAACGAGCCTGGGGTCAATGTATTGAAAATAATTGAATTCAAGTTTGTAGAACGGATCGAAGTGCTGTTTATAGCGTTTTATTTGTTAGTGTTTTCCTTGGCATGGATTCCGACCATTTACTTGGGCGTAGTGTGCACGAGCTGGCTGCTCGGCAAGCAGGATCATCGGGGACAGTTGCGTGTGATTTGTTTGCTGCTTGCTGTCGGCACATTTTTCTACATGCCCACATTCAATCAAAACGACCGGATGGGACAATTTCTTCTTTACATCGGGATCGTCGTGGAATACATATTTCCCGTTTGTTTAATCATTTTGATGTGGATGCATGACCGGTTCCGGTGGAGGAAGAACTTATGAACAAACGGCGGATTTTTATGCTGGCTATCGTCATGGCTATCATCGTCTCGGGCTGTAGCGACCGACTGGATCTTGAAGACGCCGCAATCCCGCTTTTGGGGGGCTATGATCTCGATGAGAATAATAAAGAGGTTAACTTTGTGGTTATGCCTGTGTTCAGCAGAAGCGCCAAGAAGAAAAGCAAGGAACTCGGCGTACCTGTGCAGACGGTCAGACAGGGGAGGGGAGAATTGGATGCCTATACGCCGGGCATTTTTCAGGGCAGAAAGCTTATTGTCATCCTTGTCGGCAAACGCCTCTTGCAGCATCCTGGCTGGTTCAAGATTATGGATGTCTTCTTTCGCGATGCAAAAAATACGTTAACCTCCAGAGTCGTTATGTACGACGGTCCTCTCTCTGAAGTCATCTTCATGAGTCCGAAAGACCAGCCGTTCCTCCCCGTATTAGTGAAAGGGATGGTCGATACGAAGAGTTCGAGATCGGAGACGGTGAAAACAACGATGCAGGGGCTGCACCGGCAAATATATGAGAAGGGGATGACTCCCTATATTGCTGAAGTTCAGATGGATAATGAGATTAAGTTGAGCGGAACGGCCCTCCTTGATCATACGGGCAAATATGTCGCTTCTCTGGATGCGGAAGAAACCATTTACATGCAAATATTACAAAGTGAAGCGAAAAAAACGGTCAGCTTGACGCTTTCCATTCCCGGCTATCCGGAGCGTGGTCCGCTTAATTCGGACAAGTTAAGCTTTAGCTCCGAAAGAATAAAAACGAAGGTCAAGACCTCCTATCGCGACGACAAATTTCGTTTCGATTTGAGCATTAAAATGCCTATTGCGCTGACGGAACGGTTATTTCCTTACGATATGCGAGGAAAGGGAACCGAACTGGAGCAGTTGATCGCCGAACAATTGCAAAAGAAATTCGAGAACCTCATCAGGAAAATACAAAAGTATAAAATCGATCCGTTCGGCCTCGGGGTCTACGCACAAGCTTTTGAATATAAGCAGTACAAGAAAGTGGAAGATTATTGGGGAGAAACGTTCGCCCAAGCGGACGTACATGTATCCGTGAAAGTCACTTTGGAAAGTATGGGGCCCGTGAAGTGAAGTTTGCGACGCCATAGGGAGATTGACAGGGCGCAAGAACGATTGAGTGGAGGAGATGCTTATGATCAAGCGTTCACTGTATATCAGGCTTATCGCTATTGCCATAGCCTTCGTCATGATGCCGGGATGCTCCGACCGTCTGGATATGGAAGACGCCAATCTCCCCCTTGCGCTCGGCTTGGACCTCGATCCGGACAATAATCCTGTCATGTACTCGACTTTTCCGGTGTTCAGCAAAAATGTCAAGAAGAAGAGCCGGGAAACCAAAGCTAAAGCGCCAACGTTTCGCGAGTCGAGAGCCGGGCAGGACGCCCATTCGTCAGGCGTTTTCACAGGCAAGAACTACCAGGTGTTCGTTGTCGGCAAACGCCTTCTGAAGCATGAGGACTGGTTCACGATGACGGACGTCCTTTTTCGCGATTCGAAAAATACGGTAGCCGACAGGGTCCTTTATTTCGACGGACCTCTTTCCGAGATCATTTATTTGAATCCGAAGGATCAGCCGATGCTGCCTTTACTGCTGCGGGGGATGGTCGACACGAAGGACGCCCGTTCGGAAACAGTGAAGACGACAGTGCAAGAGCTGCACCGGCAAATGTTTGAAAAAGGGATAACTCCTAGCATTGCCAAAATCGAATTGAATAAGAATGAAGTTGCGCTTCGCGGAACGGCGCTTCTGAATCATAAGGGCAAATATGTCGCTTCACTGGACGCTTCGGAAACCGTCTTGCTGCGAATATTGCAAAACCGGGCGAAAAAGGCCGTCAGCTTGACGCTGGCGATTCCCGGAGAAACGTCAACGGATGCGTTCGCGACCGACAAGTTAAGTTTTTCCGCCGATAAAGTAAAGACGAAAACAAAGGTTGCCTACCGTCAGGACAAATTTCAATTCAATTTGAACGTCAACATGTTAATCGGAGTAACGGAGAAATTATTTCCTTACGATATTCAGGAGAAAGGAAAAGAGCTGGAACAAATTGTTTCCAAACAGATACAAAAGCAGCTTGAAACCGTTGTAAAGAAATTCCAAAAGTATGCAATCGATCCGATCGGACTTGGACTCTATGCCCGTGCGTATGAGTATCAGCAGTATAAGAAGGTTCAGGATCATTGGGGCGAAGCGCTGGCCCAGGCGGACATTCATGTTTCGGTAAAAGTAACGTTAAGAGCTATGGGACCTGTGAAATAAACGTTTGGCGAACCCCAATCAGCGCTCAAAACCGTCCGGAGGGTGATGGACATTGAAAAAATATGCGTTTAATGAAATCACGCTCATGCAGTTTATTTGCATCAGTTCCGGCGTTCAAGTGGGCGTGGGTTTGTTGAATTTGCCGCAATTGCTGGCTCAGCGGGCAGGTACGGACGGCTGGATCGGCCTTATTATCGGCTGGATATTCTCGACGTCGGCGAGCCTGGTTATGGTCCGGATCATGAAGAAATACCCTGACGGGACCTTGCTCGATCTGTTGACGCGATACATGGGCAAATGGGCGGGCAACGCGGGGAGCATCTTGTTTGCCTTCTATTTCTTTTTTTATGGATATGTAGGGATTACAAGGCTCGTTCTTTATACGAACCAGTGGCTTTTGCCGCAAACTCCGCCCTTTCTCGTCATGCTTTTGCTGCTCATCCCCACTTATGTTGTTGCGCGCAGCGGACTGCGGATTACGGGGAGATATGCGGAGCTTGTTTTTTTTATTTCCTTGTGGATTCCGTTTGCCTACCTGCCTCCGCTCAAGGACGCCCACTGGATCTATCTTCTGCCGGTTCTTAAGGAAGGCTGGAAACCCGTTTTCTCGGCGTTTCGAGCAACATTCATTTCCTTCGGGGGATTTGGCATAACGATGATGATGTACCCGTTTTTGACGAACAAGCAAAGGGCTTATGTCGGTGTTCTTGCATCCAACACATTGACGATGCTCATATTTTTGTCCGTCACGATCATCTGTTTCGTGTACTACAGTCCTTACGAAATGAAAGAGTACAATGAACCGGTGGTCAACATCCTGAAAGCCATCGAGTTTAAGTTTATCGAACGAATCGAAGTGTTGTTTATCTCGTTTTATTTATTCATGTTTTCATTATCATGGATACCTACTTTTTACTTAAGCGTATTTTGTACAAGCTGGCTGTTTGGGAAGCAGGATCACCGCAGTCATTTTCGCCTGCTCTGGCTGCTTGTTGCCGTCGGGACGTGTTTTTTTATGCCGACCTTCAATCAGAGCCACAAGATGGATCAATTTCTCACTTGGGCTATACTTGGCGTCGAATATGCGCTGCCTGTTTGCCTGCTTGGTTACCTTTGGTTCTACGACCGTTTGCACCGCGGCGGCGATCCGGCCGGAGCTCTTGGACCGCAAGAATCGGACAAATAATTGGCATGGGCGCCGTCTCTCCCAGTGTCGGTCGTGGAACTATACAACTGGACAGGAGACAGTTTGGCTGGGAGAAAACCTGCGAAAGTGCAGGTTTTTTTGAGAAATTGGCCTATTTTGGCGAAAAACCTGCAAAAGCGCAGGAATTTCCGCTGAAAGTAAATCTGAGTCCATATGTTAGGTGAAAAGCCTGCACTTTTGCAGGAATTCTTCATAGCTAGCTATCAAGGACGCAAATTCATGTATTTTTGCAGTTTTTTTATCGTACAGACAGGCAGATTGTGGCTATCGCCTCTGACGCGGGGGTTTTTGGGCAGTTTGAGAGTAATTAAGCGGTTTTTTCGCTTGCGGAAGTCTCTTCAGATAAGTGACATTAGGCGTGGACTAATATATAATGATTTAAGAATTTGACAAAATGACTATCAAGGAGTAGTGAATATAAATGGGTCTCTCTTGCGGAGTGGTCGGTCTGCCGAACGTAGGCAAATCGACTTTGTTTAACGCAATTACACAGGCGGGTGCGGAATCTGCGAATTATCCGTTCTGCACGATCGATCCGAATGTCGGAGTCGTGGAAGTGCCGGACGAAAGAATGCAGCGGCTGGTCGAGATCGTAGAGCCGAAGAACATCGTCCCGACCGCCTTCGAATTCGTCGACATTGCGGGTCTGGTCAAGGGCGCGAGCAAAGGCGAGGGTCTGGGAAATAAATTTTTGGCGCATATCCGCGAAGTCGACGCGATCGTGCATGTCGTGCGCTGCTTTGTGGACGAAAATATTACGCACGTATCCGGAAAAGTCGATCCTATCGGCGATATCGAGACGATTAACCTCGAACTGATTTTGGCCGATCTGGATTCGGTGGAAAAACGCATCGAGCGCTCCCGCAAAAACCTGAAGGGCGGCGACAAGAAATATGTCGCGGAAGTGGAATGCCTGGAGCGCATCAAAGAAGCGCTGTATGCAGATAAGCCGGCGCGCAGCCTGGATCTGAGCGATGAGGAGAAGCTGATTGTGCGCGATCTTCATTTGCTGACGATGAAGCCGGTTCTGTACGCGGCTAACGTGAGCGAGGAAGATGTGGCTTCCGCCGACGACAACCCGTACGTGCAAAAGGTGAAGGAATTTGCCGCTCAGGAAAATGCCGAGGTTGTGCCGATCAGCGCGAAGGTGGAATCGGAAATCGCCGAGCTGGAGGACGAGGAGAAGGCGATGTTCCTCGAAGAGCTGGGACTTAAGGAGTCCGGCTTGAATAGATTGATTAAAGCGGCTTACAAGCTGCTCGGTTTATATACGTATTTTACGGCCGGCGTGCAGGAAGTACGGGCATGGACGATCCGCAAGGGGATGAAAGCCCCGCAGGCGGCCGGCGTGATTCACTCGGATTTCGAACGCGGCTTTATCCGCGCGGAAGTAGTCTCCTACGATGATCTTACCGCGGCGGGTTCGATGAACGGAGCGAAGGAAAAAGGCCAGCTTCGTCTGGAAGGCAAAGAGTACGTCGTGCAGGATGGAGATGTTATGCATTTCCGCTTTAACGTTTAAAATAAAAGAAAATCGATAAAAAGGAGTGATCCGAAATGTTAGATCGACTTCAGGCACTGGCGGATCGCTATGAGAAATTAAGCGAGCTGCTGTGCGATCCTGATGTTACCAGCGATACGAAGAAGCTCAGAGAGTACTCCAAGGAGCAATCCGATCTGCAGGAAGCGTACGACGCTTATATTCAATACAAAAGTGTGACGGAACAGCTCGAAGAAGCCAAAATCATGCAGAACGAGAAACTGGACGACGAGATGCGTGAAATGGTCAAAATGGAGATCGATGAACTTACGGAGCAATCCGCGCAGTTGGAGGAACAGCTCAAAATTCTCATGATGCCGAAGGACCCCAACGACGATAAGAACGTGATCGTGGAAATCCGCGGCGCCGCAGGCGGCGACGAAGCGGCTTTGTTCGCTTCGGATTTGTACCGCATGTACACGCGCTACGCCGATGGGCAAGGATGGAAGACCGAAGTGCTCGACGCCAGCTTGAACGATTTGGGCGGCTTTAAGGAGATCATCTTCATGATCACCGGCAAAGGCGCCTACAGCAAGATGAAGTTCGAGAGCGGCGCGCACCGTGTGCAGCGCATTCCTACAACGGAGTCCGGCGGGCGGATTCACACGTCGACTTCGACGGTGGTCGTGATGCCGGAGGCGGAAGAAGTGGAGATCGACATCAGCGACAACGATATCCGCGTCGATACGTTCTGCTCCAGCGGAGCGGGCGGGCAGTCGGTCAACACGACCAAGTCGGCGGTGCGCGTGACGCACATCCCGACGGGGATTGTGGCGACTTGCCAGGACGGCAAATCGCAGAACTCGAACAAGGAAAAGGCGCTGCAAGTGCTGCGCACCCGGATTTACGACAAGATGCGCGAGGAAGAGGAAGCAAAATACGCCGGCGAGCGAAAAAGCAAAGTCGGCACCGGGGACCGCAGCGAGCGCATCCGGACTTACAACTTCCCGCAAAGCCGGATTACGGATCACCGGATCGGCTTGACGCTGCACCGGCTGGATTCCGTGCTCGGCGGCGACATGGACGAAATCGTGTCGGCGCTCACGATCGCATCCCAGTCCGAGCTGCTGGAAAAAGGGGAGCAGGCGATGTGATGCCGACTGCGAAGACGATTAGAGAAGCCTATGCAGAGGCTTCTTCTTTTTTGGCGGCGCAGGGCGTGGCGGAAGCCGCCGCCTGCGCCGAGCTGCTGCTCCAGCACCTGCTGGGCTGGAGCCGGACCGAGCTGCTCCTGGGCTGGCAGGAGCAGCTGCCGCCGGAGCTGGCGGACCGCTGGAGCCAGCTCGTTGCCAGGAAGGCCACGGGCGAGCCGGTGCAGTATATCACCGGCGAGCAGGAGTTTTTCGGCCTTCCTTTTGCCGTTAGCGGCGCGGTGCTGATTCCGCGGCCGGAGACCGAGCTCCTCGTGGAAGCCGTGCTGCATGAGGGCTCGCGGCTGTTCCCGCAAGGCGCGCCGCTCCTTGCGGACGTAGGCACCGGGAGCGGCGCGATCCCGGTGACGGTCGCCCACGCGCGCCCTGCGTGGCGCGTGGCGGCCAGCGACATCTCCGCGGCGGCGCTGGAGATGGCCTGCGCGAACGCGCGGCGGCACGGCGTGGCCGCGCGCGTGGAGTGGCTCGAGGGCGATCTCCTCGAGCCTTATATCGAGCGCCGTCTGGCGCCGGATATACTGGTGTCGAACCCACCGTATATCCCGGACAGCGACCTTCCGGCGCTGATGCCCGAGGTGCGGCTGTATGAGCCGCACACGGCTTTGTTCGGCGGTCCGGACGGGCTGGACCTGTACCGCCGCATGATCGGGCAGCTGCCGCTGCTGCCGCGAATCCCGGCCGTGGTCGGGTTCGAGGTCGGCATCCGGCAGGCGCAGGACGTGGCGTCTATGCTGCGGGAAGCCGCCGATTGGGACGAGATCCGCATAGTGCCGGATCTCGCGGGCATCGATCGCCACGTTCTGGCGATCCGTGCGCCGGAGCGGGATTGAGGGACTATCCCGTTCCTCTCTCTTTCATCCTATTTTTCTATCGAATTTTAAATAGATTGCTAGGTTTAGCCCCTTTTATTTTTGCCCATACTGTCTGGTAGAAGCGAAGGGAAAGGGGCTTTTCCAGATGGTAAAGAGAGTGAATCGTTCTTATAAATTTTTATGGTATACGGCTTTTGCACTTATCGTTTTGCTTGCAAGCTGGGATGGCAATCGCACGAATGCCGCGGTCGTGGCGTCGGAAATCCCGAAAGAGTCGATCCGGCTGCGCATTCTTGCCAATTCCGACTCTGCGCCGGATCAGGCGCTTAAACGCGAAATTCGCGATGCGATCATCGCCCGCATGCAGGAGTGGGTCGTCGGTCCGCATACGCTGGACGAGGCCAGAGCCGTCGTGAGGGCGCATTTGCCGGAATTCGACGCATTGGTCGGCCGGATGATCCGGGAGCGCGGCTACGATTATTCGCATACGGTAGAGCTGGGCATCGTTCCTTTTCCTACAAAATTGTACGGCAATACGGTTTATCCGGCCGGTGATTACGAAGCGCTGCGCGTGACGATCGGGAGCGGATTGGGACAGAATTGGTGGTGCGTGTTGTTTCCTCCGCTGTGCTTCGTCGACTCGGTGTCCGGAGAAGCGGTGGCGACTACGGCCGAGGTTGTGGCCAAGACGGAGCCGGCGGATGCGAAGGCCGCTTCCGGCAAAGAGGCGCCGTCCGCCAAAGCTGCCGATAAAAGCCAGGCCGCCGGCAAACCGGCGGTAAAGGCCGGTGCGGGCGATACACCTGACGGTAAGTCGGCTTCGGCCGGAGAACAGAAACCGGAAGTTAAATTTTTCTTATGGGAAATGCTCAAAAAAGCGGCATCCTGGTTTGGCTGATCAAGTGATCAAGCTGATCCCGGCTGATCGGAAGTTGCGGCGAAATCTTATGCCGATGCCGGAAAATGGGCGGAACAACACGCAGTAAGGATGGAACTTAATGTGACTATATATTGGAAATTGGATGCGGACGGCGGGCCGCGGGAGGAACAGGCCGCGATTGCCGAAGCCGCACGGCTGCTTAGAGACGGCGACACCGTAGCTTTTCCGACGGAAACGGTGTACGGGCTTGGCGCGGATGCTACGAGCTCGGAAGCGGTGGCGCGTATTTTCCAAGCCAAAGGCCGCCCGTCGGATAATCCGTTGATCGTTCATATTGCAGATATCCGGCAGTTGGATAACCTCGTAGCGGATTCAGCTGTCACCTACGGGCACCGGTTGTTGATGGAGGCATTTTGGCCGGGACCGCTAACGATCGTGCTGCCTGTGGAAGCGGGCGGCATTTCGCCGCTTGTGACGGCGGGACTTGCTACGGTGGGCGTGCGGATTCCCGACCATCCCGTCGCGCTGCGTCTGCTCCGGGAAGCCGGGTGCCCTGTTGCGGCTCCTAGCGCAAACAGCTCGGGCAGACCGAGCCCTACCGCCGCATCCCACGTCAAGGAGGATCTGGACGGCCGGATCGGCGGCTTGCTGGATGGCGGGCCTACGGGAGTCGGGGTGGAATCGACGGTTATCGAGATCGTCGATAACGAGATGTACATTCTTCGTCCGGGGGGCGTGACGGCGGAACAGCTGCGGGCGGTTCTGCCGGATGTGCAAGTGCACGAACCGGCGAAGGAAGCATGGAGCGAAGAAGCGGAAGCGCCGCGTTCGCCGGGGATGAAATACACGCATTACGCTCCGAAGGGCCGTATGCAAATTGTTCAAGGGGCCGCACCGGATGATGTGGCGGCCTGGATTCAGCGCGATATCGATGCTGCCCGGGAGCGGGGAGAGTCGACAGGCGTCCTCACCTATGAGGAAAATGCGGGAAAGTATCGCGCCGATCTCGTAATTGCCTGCGGCAGCTTGTCTCGCCCAGAGACGGTCGCCCGGGAGCTTTACGCCGCTTTGCGGCGTTTTGACGAAGAGGGCATTGGTTATATTAATGCCGAGGCTTGTCCGGAGGACGGCATCGGCCAGGCGATTATGAATCGTCTGCGCAAAGCGGCCGGTCATCGGCTTGTTCGAGTATAGCTGGCATGATTCCCGGTTTGTCCGCATATCTTGGGAAAGAAACCGTGGACAGGGGGACTGCAGCATGCTCGCATCATCCTTTGCACTTGGGCAGCTACTTACCATCATCATTATGGCGATTGCATTAGGACTAGATGCTTTTTCCCTGGGGATAGGGATCGGTATGAGGGGCGTCCGCTTGCTCGACATTCTCAAAATCAGCGTCGTTATCGGCATTTTTCATATTATTATGCCTTTAATGGGGATGTTCATGGGGCACTACGTCAGCTCTCTTCTGGGACATGTCGCTACTGCTGCGGGGGGCTGCCTGCTGGCTTTGCTGGGGTGCCATATGATATACAGCTCGCTTCGCGGCGGGGAAGCCGTCTCTTTCGACCACCGTACTTTGTGGGGGCTTATTATTTTCGCGCTCAGCGTAAGTATAGACTCTTTCTCGGTGGGGGTATCGCTGGGAATGTTCGCTACGGATATCGTGCTGACGGTGCTTGTATTCGGCGCCTTCGGAGCGCTGATGTCGATTGGCGGCCTGCTCGTAGGCAGACGCGTCGGACACTGGGTCGGCGAGTACGGCGAGGCATTTGGCGGGTTGATTTTGCTCGCATTTGGGATCAAATTTTTGCTGTGATACAATAAAGGGGAGGAGGAGGGGATCATGTTGCGAATACTTTTTGTCTGTACGGGAAATACGTGCCGCAGTCCATTGGCCGAGGGCTTGCTGCGGGTCAAGGTGCAAAAAGAAGGGCTAGCGGCCGAGGTCCGTTCCGCCGGCGTATCCGCTGTTACGGGAGGGGCCATTTCTCACAACAGCGACGCGATTTTGAAAGAAGCGGGTTTCCGGGACAAGATCAGCTCTCTTTTTATTGGGCAGGCCGAGGTGCAGTGGGCGGATTTGATTTTGACGATGACGGTCGGCCACAAGCGTTCGGTTGTTCAGCGTTTTCCGGATGCCGTGGATAAAATTTATACGCTCAAGGAGTACGTGGAGGATAATCCGGACGTGCTGCGCGCGATGGAGGAGCGGGAACGGCTTGCAGCCGAGATTCAGCTCAAACAAGCGCTGGCTCAGACGGTTTCATCCGAAGAAAGAAGCCGGTATTTGCAGCTGGAAAGAAGCATTCCCGATTACGATATTTCCGACCCGTTCGGCGGTTCCATAGACATTTACCGGGCAACGGCCGAGGAAATCGGACAATGTCTGGATAAGCTGGTGCAAAAGCTGCGCGAGCGGCAGAACGGATCGAATTTGCTGGGCCCTTAGGACTGATTCCTAGAAAAGCGGGTTTGGAGCGGATCCGGCGGAATCGGCTTGCCTTGCCTGCGCGAACCCGCCCCGCGGATATCACCTTTACAGGCACGCCGGAATGCGATAAAATAGACGTATTGATTGAGACTCGATGTAACTGGCGACGAGTGGGGTTAACCACAATGGAGCATCGGGTTATACGGCCGGTCGCCTGGGCAAAAGAGCAACGCGCGTACTTTCGCGTGTCCTGCTCTTTTTTTCGTTTTCCGGTGGGTAATGGGCTATAATAGGAAGGACAAATGAATTTTAAAGGAGCGTTTACCGATGAAAATTGCATTGGGTGCGGATCATGCAGGGTATCGTTTGAAAGATGTCATCATTCCTTTTATCGAATCATTAGGCCACCAGGTTTTGGATCTCGGCTGCAGCTGCGCGGATTCCGTCGATTACCCGGATTATGCGCTGGAAGTATGCGAGAAAGTAGTTGCCGGGGAAGTGGATAAAGGCATCCTGATTTGCGGGACAGGCATCGGCATGTCGATTGCCGCCAACAAAGTTCCCGGAATCCGCTGCGCGCTCGTTCACGATCTGTTCTCCGCCAAAGCGACCCGCGAGCATAACGATACGAACGTATTGGCTATGGGCGAGCGCGTCATCGGGCCTGGCGTTGCCGAAGAAATCGTGAAAATTTGGCTGGAAACGGAATTTTCGCAAGGCGTTCGCCACCAGAACCGCATCGGTAAAGTTCAAAAGATCGAAGAGCGCTTCGCGCTTCATCCGTAAGCCGCGGGAGGGAATCCGATGACTGATTCCATTCTGCCTACGATTGCTGAAGCCGTTGAAGCCAATCTGCGTGAGCTGGTTCGGGCAGGGGGGTTGAAGCCCGGACAGCTACTTGTCATCGGCACCAGCACGAGCGAAATACTCGGGCATCGCATCGGCACATCCGGGACGCTGGACGCGGCGGAGCCGATCTTTCAAGCGGCCGGGCGCGTGTGCCGGGAATTCGGGCTGCACGCGGCATTTCAATGCTGCGAGCATCTGAACCGCGCGCTCGTGCTGGAGGAAGACGTGCTCGCGCTGTATCCCCGTCTGGAGCCGGTGTCCGTCATTCCGGTGCCGAAAGCCGGGGGCGCGATGGCGTCCTATGCGTACCGCCATTTTGCCCGGCCCGTAGTCGTCGAGACGATTGAGGCTCACGCCGGGATCGATATCGGCAGCACGCTCATCGGTATGCACCTTCGCCGTGTCGCGGTGCCGGTTCGTCCGCCGGTGCGGAATATCGGCCACGCCTATGTGACTATGGCTTACACGCGGCCGAAGTTGATCGGCGGCATGCGGGCTGTGTACTCGGAGGAGACAGCCGAACAGCAGTACGCTGCCGCGTCTCCGAAAGCGGATTGTTAGTTTCGCTGCGTTTGTACGTTTAAATACAAAGAAGACCAGGGAGGAAACTGAACATGTCTACTAACTTTTTAAGCAAGCAAGATCCGAAAATCGCAGAAGCGATGAACTTGGAACTGGGCCGTCAACGCGACAAAATCGAGCTTATCGCATCCGAAAACATCGTCAGCGAAGCCGTTATGGAAGCTATGGGTACGGTTCTGACGAACAAATACGCGGAAGGCTATCCGGGCAAAAGATACTACGGCGGCTGTGAATACGTCGATATCGTGGAAGATATCGCGCGCGACCGCGCCAAAGAGCTGTTTGGCGCCGAGCATGCGAACGTACAGCCTCATTCAGGCGCGCAAGCGAACATGGCCGTTTATTTGGCCGCATTGAGTCATGGAGACACTGTTCTCGGCATGAACCTGGCACATGGCGGTCATTTGACGCACGGCAGCCCGGTGAACGCTTCCGGCATTTTGTACAATTTCGTCGCTTACGGCGTCAGCGAAAAAGACGGCCGCATCGATTACGACGAAGTCCGCAAAGCGGCATTCAAGCATAAGCCACGCATGCTCGTTGCCGGCGCGAGCGCATATTCGCGCATTATCGATTTTGAAGCGCTGGCTTCCATCGCGAACGACGTAGGCGCATTGTTCTTCGTAGACATGGCGCACATCGCCGGTCTGATTGCCGCAGGCTTGCATCCGAATCCGGTGCCGCACGCCCATTTCGTAACGACTACGACGCACAAAACGCTTCGCGGTCCCCGCGGCGGCATGATATTGACCCGCAAGTCGTGGGCGGCCGCCATTGACAAAGCCGTATTCCCGGGCACCCAGGGCGGACCTTTGATGCACACGATCGCGGCAAAAGCCGTATCTTTCGGCGAAGCGCTGCAGCCTGAATTCAAAACTTACGCGCAAAACGTCATCAACAACGCGAAAACGCTGGCCGAAGCTCTGCAAGCGGAAGGCATCGAGCTCGTTTCCGGCGGCACCGACAACCATTTGATGCTGATCGATCTGCGCAGCCTGAACATTACCGGTAAAGACGCGGAGCATGTTTTGGACGAAATCGGCATTACGGCGAACAAAAATGCCATTCCTTTCGATCCGACAAGCCCGTTCATCACAAGCGGCATCCGCGTTGGCACGCCTGCGGCGACTTCCCGCGGCATGGGCGAAGAAGCGATGAAAACGATCGCGAAAGTCATCGCGCTTACGCTTAAAAATCCTAAAGACGAAGCGACGCTCGAACAAGCTCGCGGCATCGTGAAGGATTTGACGGCGCAATATCCGCTTTATCCAGGTTTGAGCTATTAATTGATTTTGATCTGCAACGACCGACTCCGGATGATGCCGGGGTCGGTTTTTTTAAGTTTACGGGGGCGGAGTGCTCCGCAAAACCTGCCCAAACCCTCAGGACGCCGTAGAAGTCACCCTAAAGAATGAAAATAATCGGGTCTACTTGCTCTTTGATGATGCCCGGAAACCTGCACGCCAGAGCCGGTCGCACAATCTGCTTGTTAGTATGAGGAAAACCTGCAAAAGTACAGTTTTTTCCCGGTTGAAACGCCGGTGACGAAAAATTCCTGCAATTGTGCAGGCTTTTCGCCGCGAACAGGGGCTCTGGTTCATTTTTATCGAAAATTCCTGCACTTTCGCAGGCTTTTCGCCAAAACGAACCATTTATGCGGAAAAAACCTGCATTTTTGCAGGCATTTTCTCTGCCAAACCGCCTTGTGGCCTCGACGCCAGTGCCGCAACCGGTGGAAGGAGTAACGCGGCCTCCACTCCAGCACCGCAACCTGAACCGGAAGCTCGGCGGGGGACGAATTGCCTGTTTTCTTTTATTAAATTTGTGAAATGTTCCAATGGTTTTTCAGAAGATAAGTTGGATAACATATGATATAATAGACAAGATTTGCGTAATTGTCGATATACGCGCTTACAAAGCAGGTTTTGCCGTGCAAAACGCTTAGGAGGAAACCCATGGGAAAAGTATTCATCTGCGATCATCCGCTTATTCAGCACAAACTTACCTACATTCGTGATGAAAATACGAAAACAAAAGATTTTCGCGAACTCGTTGATGAAGTGGCCACTTTAATGGCTTATGAGATTACTAGAGATATTCCGCTTGAACATATTCAAGTGAAGACGCCTGTTACGACTGCCGATTGCCGCATCATTTCCGGGAGGATGCTCGGTCTTATTCCGATTTTGCGGGCGGGTCTCGGGATGGTGGACGGCATTCTCAAGCTGATTCCTGCGGCGAAAGTCGGACATATCGGACTTTATCGTGATCCGGATACGCTTCAACCTGTCGAATACTATGTGAAGCTTCCGACGGACGTTCAGGAGCGGGAGCTGATCGTGATCGATCCGATGCTGGCTACTGGCGGGTCGGCCAATGCGGCTATCGACGTGTTGAAGCGCAGAGGCTGCACCCAAATCAAGCTGATGTGCCTGATTGCGGCGCCGGAAGGGATTAAAGCCGTGCAAAACGAACATCCGAACGTCGATATTTATGTGGCCGCCGTCGATGATTATTTGAACGATCACGGCTACATCGTGCCTGGCTTGGGAGACGCAGGCGACCGGTTGTTCGGGACCAAATAAGCAAAAGGGAGACAGAGACCGATGAAACGCTTGAAAGTCATTACGATTTTTGGCACCAGACCTGAGGCTATCAAAATGGCTCCGCTCGTTCTGGAGCTGCAAAAACATCCGGAACATATCGAATCACTCGTGTGCGTAACGGCGCAGCACCGCGAGATTCTGGATCAAGTGCTGGATCTTTTCAAAATCAAGCCCGACTACGATTTGAACGTGATGAAAGACCGGCAAACGTTGAACGAGATTACGATCCGCGTTCTGCAAGGGCTGGAGCCTGTTTTCCGGGAGGCGAAGCCGGATTTGATCCTTGTCCATGGCGACACTCTGACTACGTTCCTCGGCAGCTACGCCGCGTTCCTCCAACAAATTCAGGTGGGCCATGTGGAAGCGGGACTGCGGACGTGGAACAAAATGTCGCCGTATCCGGAAGAAATGAACCGGCAGTTGACCGGCGTTCTCTCCGATCTTCATTTTGCCCCGACGGATTTGTCGGCGAGTAGCCTGCGCAAAGAGAACAAGCCCGAAGAGCGCATCTACATAACGGGGAATACCGTAACGGATGTGTTCCAATACACGGTGCAAAAAGATTTTCAGCATCCGATTCTGGAATGGGCGGCCGGCCGCAAGCTGATTCTGATGACGGCGCACCGCAGGGAGTCCCAGGGGGAACCGCATCGTCAAATTTTCCGCGCCGTGCGGCGGATTGCCGACGAGTTCACGGACATCGCCATCGTGTATCCGGTGCATCCGAGTCCGGCCGTGAAGGAGCCCGCCCACGAAATTTTGGGCGACCATCCGAGAATCAAGCTGATCGAGCCTCTTGACGTGTTTGAATTGCACAATTTTTATCCGCATACGCACATGATCCTTACCGACTCGGGAGGGATTCAGGAAGAAGCGCCGTCATTCGGGGTGCCGGCCCTGGTGCTGCGCGAAACGACGGAGCGTCCGGAAGGCATTGACGCAGGCACTTTGGAGCTTGTCGGCACGGACGAGGAGCAGGTTTACGAGCGTGCCAGAGCCCTGCTCACAGACGCCGCTTTGTACAATAAAATGAGCCAGGCGGCCAATCCTTACGGGGATGGAAAAGCGTCCCAGCGCATCGTTCAGGCCATTCTGCACCATTTTGGCCTAGCTTCCGACCGGCCGGCGCCTTTTCAACCGTGACAAAATGATGACAAACGTTACAGCGTACAGTTGAACTGTTCGGTTTGAAAATCGGCAAACCCTAGAGCCGTAAGGCTCTGGGTCGTTCTGGCGAAAGAAACACAAGAAGTTACTTCAATTGACAAACCTTGCATGGCTTCGATACAATATATGAGGATTCAGCCTAGGCTTACGAGGCAAGCTTTCCGAACGGAAAGCTCCCAGGAGGATGCGATGAATAAGCCAGATCCCAAAGATAATCCGTGGCGGGCAGCCGCCTTAACTACTGCAATCGGTGTCGATCTTGTCGTATGTTTATTGGCCGGGTATTGGTTTGGCGAATGGCTGAGTCACATGCTTGGGGGACAGCTCTGGTTGCTTGCCGGATTTTTGCTTGGACTAGCGGCTGGCGTCGTCAGCATTTACTTCATGATAAAGCAGTACGGAGGGCTATGATGGATGAATTTTCAGCCCATCTGAAAACGGTTCAAAATGTGTTTCTCTTCTTCTTATCCTTTTGCTTGGCTGCTTGGGCCCTTCTCGTGGATTACAGAGCCTACATTGCGGGATTGATGCTCGGCTCCTTGGCCAGCATGATCAATGCAAGATACTTGGCCTGGAAAATCCGCAAGCTGACGGAAACTGTAGTTGAAAAGAAGGGGCGCAAAGGGCCTATCGGCTTTTTGACAAGGGCGGCAATAGCAGCTTTGGCTGGAGTTATCGCAATTCGATATCCGGAACATGTCGCATTACCCACGACGGTGGTCGGATACTTTTTCGCACAATTGGCAACAATCGTATTGGGTATTATTTCTATTAAGAGGTCAGGGAAGTAATTTCAATCGTTGAAAGGGGTGAAAATGGAAAACATGGAACATCATGCACCGGGGTTTGAATGGTTGGGCATTCATTTCGATGCGTCTGCGCTGTTGATGATCGGAGTTACGAGCATTATTGTCTTAATTCTTGCGATTGCCGGAGCCAGCAAAGCATCGGTTGAGAATCCATCGAAATTGCAAAACTTTTTGGAATGGGCCATCGAGTTTGTGGAAGGCATCATCGGAAGCACGATCGGTTCCAAGCACGGCAAGCCGTTTATTGCGCTGGGGCTGTCGCTGATCATGTATATCTTTATCGGCAACATGCTGGGGCTTCCGTTCTCGATTGTTACCGAGGATCACGTCTCCTGGTGGAAGTCTCCGACAGCGGACATCGCGGTTACCGGAGCGCTTACCGTTATCGTTATCTTCTTGAGCCATTACTTAGGGATAACCCGCAACACGAAGCATTATTTCGCGCATTACTTTGAGTACAAAGGGGCTATGCTGATCCTTCATTTGATTGAAGTCGTATCCAAGCCGCTTACGCTTGCATTCCGGCTATACGGTAACATTTATGCGGGTGAAATTATGATATCTGTCATCATCGGGGCAGGCTGGTTTGGAATTGCGCCGCTCTTTGTATGGCAGGGCTTCAGTGTGTTCGTAGGCGCGATTCAAGCATTCGTATTTACGATGCTGACGATGGTTTACATCTCGCAAACGCTCGTTCACGAAGAAGAGCATTAACAGCAAGACTTACCTCGGGAAGTCTCGAGTCATTTTATATAAAAAACTACTCAATTTAAGGGAGGATTTTCTCAATGGGAGCTTTAGCATTAGTCGCAGCAGGTATTGTATTTGGTTTAGGGGCACTTGGTGCAGGTATTGGTAACGGTTTGATCGTAGGTCGTGCACTGGAAGGTATTTCCCGTCAACCGGAACTTCGCGGTACGCTTCAAACTACAATGTTCATCGGGGTCGGTCTGGTAGAGGCAATGCCGGTCGTTGCGCTGGTTCTTGCATTTATCTTCATGGGCCGTGCTTAAGAATTCGTTTGGCGGGGATGGCCATTTAGCCTCCACGCCTTCGTTTTGCCCACGTTATCAGAAGGGAGTGACGTTACTTGCATATTGAATGGTCCACATTTTTTATACAGATCATCGCGTTTTTGATTTTGTATTTGCTGCTCTCCAAATTTGCGTTCGGTCCTCTGTTTGGGATGATGGAAAAACGCAGACAACTGGTGAAAGATCAAATTCAAACGGCCGAAAACAGCCGCAAGCAAGCCGAGCAACTGCTAGAGGAGCAAAAACAAGCCCTTCAGCAAACCCGCAAGGAAGCCTACGACATTATCGAGCAAGCGAAACAAACAGGCTCCAAACAAGCGGATGAGATTATCCACGCTGCACAAGCTGAAGCGAGCCGTCTGAAAGACGAAGCGCTGAAAGATATCGAGAACGAGAAAAACAAAGCGGTTGCGGCTCTTCGCAGCCAAGTGGGTGCGATGTCCGTTCTGATCGCTTCCAAAATTATCGAAAAGCAAATCGACGAAAAGTCACAGGAAGAATTGGTTGAGCATTACCTCAAAGAGGTAGGAGGCAACGTATGAGTGACATCGTCGTAGCGAAGCGTTATGCCAAAGCTCTGTTCGAAGTGGCGAAGGAGAAGAACCTGATCTCCCAAGTGGAAGAAGAGCTGAAATCTGTAGTCAATGCGGTTAAGGACAATGCGGATCTGCAGAAGTTCCTCGGCCATCCGAATATCGGAGCTTCCGTGAAAACGGATTTGCTGAAACAGATTTTCGAAGGCAAAGTTTCCGAACCGGTGTGGAACACGCTGCAAGTCTTGATCGATAAAGGCCGGGCGGCGATTTTGTCTGCTTTGGCGGTCGAATATGTGAAGATTGCTAATGAAGCTCTCGGGCAAGCGAACGCAACCGTGTACTCGGCAGCAAGCTTGACGGACGCCCAACAAGTGGAAATTGCGGCTCAATTCAGCAAGATTACCGGTAAAACGATTCGCGTTGCGAATGTCGTGGAGCCTAAGCTCGTCGGCGGCATCCAAGTGAGAATCGGCGACCGTTTATATGATGGAAGCATCGCAGGAAAGCTTGATCGTCTGGCCAAATCGTTAGTTTAATAAAGGTCTTTAAAGCACAAGCACTGTAAGAATAGGGGTGAAGTTCGTTGAGTATCAAACCTGAAGAAATCAGCACATTGATTAAACAACAGATCGAGAATTATAAATCCGATATGCAAGTGGTTGATGTAGGTACAGTCATTCAAGTAGGTGACGGTATCGCTCGTGCTCACGGATTGGAAAACGTAATGGCAGGCGAGCTGCTTGAGTTTCCAAACGGCGTTCTGGGCTACGCGTTCAACCTTGAGGAAAGCAACGTAGGTATCGTTATTCTCGGACCTTACACGGACATCCGCGAAGGCGACCAAGTGAAACGCACGGGCCGCATCATGGAAGTGCCTGTAGGCGAAGAGCTTCTTGGCCGTGTCGTGAACTCGTTGGGTCAACCGGTGGACGGCAAAGGTCCGGTCAACACAACGGAATTCCGTCCTGTAGAGAATATGGCTCCAGGCGTAATGGCGCGTAAATCCGTTCATGAGCCGATGCAAACGGGTATCAAAGCGATCGACGCGATGGTTCCAGTCGGACGCGGACAGCGCGAATTGATCATCGGCGACCGCCAAACCGGTAAAACGGCAATCGCGATCGACGCGATCATCAACCAAAAAGGCAACGGAGTGAAATGTATCTACGTTGCAATCGGGCAAAAACAATCGACAGTCGTAGGCGTTGTTGAAACCCTTCGCGCTGCCGGCGCATTAGACTACACGATCGTTGTTACCGCTTCGGCTTCCGAGCCGTCCCCAATGCTGTGGCTGGCACCTTATTCTGGCTGCGCAATGGGCGAGTACTTCATGTACAAAGGCGATCACGTACTGATCGTTTATGATGACCTTTCCAAACAAGCGGCTGCATACCGCGAGTTGTCCCTCTTGCTCCGCCGTCCTCCGGGCCGGGAAGCTTACCCAGGTGACGTATTCTACCTGCATTCCCGTCTGCTTGAGCGCGCTGCGAAGCTGAACGATGAACTGGGCGGCGGTTCGATTACCGCATTGCCATTCATCGAGACGCAAGCGGGCGATATCTCCGCTTATATTCCTACGAACGTAATTTCGATTACGGACGGACAAATCTTCCTTGAGTCAGACCTGTTCTACTCCGGTCAGCGTCCAGCGGTTAACGTTGGTAACTCCGTATCCCGGGTAGGGGGCTCCGCTCAAACGAAAGCGATGAAAAAAGTTGCCGGTACACTGCGTGTGGACTTGGCTCAATATCGCGAGCTTGCTGCATTCGCAGCGTTCGGCTCCGATTTGGATAGAGCGACTAAAGCTCGTTTGGACCGCGGTGTTCGGACACTTGAAATCTTGAAGCAAGGCGTGCACCAGCCGCTTTCGCTCGAGAAGCAAGTTGCTTCCCTGTACTCGGTCGTTAAAGGGCACCTGGACGACCTTCCGGTACAAGACGTGACCCGTTTTGAAGCGCAATTCCTGGCTTACCTGGATTCCAACCGTCCGGAAATTCTGCAAAGCATCCGCGATACGAAAGATTTAACTGCGGATAACGACAAAGCTTTGGCAGATGCGATTCAGCAATTCAAAAAGAGCTTCGCGGTTTCTGAATAAATCATGCGTACCTGAGCTTTTCTTTCGCGGGAAGCCCAGGTACTCCATGTTAAGCCTGAAATCGGGCCTTGTCGCCTGAGTCGGGTTTTCGAATGAAGGCTTTTCAAAGCCTCAAAAGAGAGGTGAGCAGGTATGGCAAAAGGAATGCGCGAGATTAAGCGCCAGATCAAATCCACTCAAAACACGAAGCAGATCACCAGAGCGATGGAGATGGTGGCTGCAGCGAATTTGAGAAGAGCTCAGCAAGCGGCGGAAGCGGCTCGCCCTTACTCCGACAAGCTGAAGGAAGTGGTCGGGAGCATCGCCGCAGGGACCAAAGGCGTTAAGCACCCGATGCTTCAAGCGCGTGAAGTGAAGAAAACCGGCTATTTGGTAATCACCTCCGACCGCGGTCTGGCAGGCGGTTACAACGCTAACGTGCTGCGGAAGGTTATGTCGGAGATTCGTGAGCGGCACAAGTCCACGTCCGAATATTCGGTTTTTGTAATCGGCCGTAAAGGCAGCAACTTCTTCTCCAAACGGCAGATTCCGATTGTACAAGAAGTGACGGGTCTTCCCGATTCCCCGACTTTTTCGGATATCAAATCGGTAGCCGCTGCGGCGGTAGCCAACTTTGAGAACGGCTCTTACGATCAACTGTTCCTGGTGTATAACCAGTTTAAAAACGCGATTACTCAAATTCCGACCATGGTCCGCCTTCTTCCGATGGAGGATGTGTCCGGAGTGTCCGCAGCAAGCTACGAGTATGAGCCATCACCGGAAGGCGTACTGGAAGTTCTGCTTCCCAAATACGCGGAAACGCTCATCTACAGCGCGGTCTTGGAAGGAAAAGCGAGTGAGTTCGGGTCGAGAATGACAGCCATGAACAGCGCGACGAAAAATGCAACGAAAATGATCAGTTCCTATACGCTCGCTTACAACCGTGCGCGTCAAGCTTCGATTACGCAAGAAATTTCGGAGATTGTCGCCGGGGCCAATGCGAACGCGTAAAAGTTCATAAAGCTCTGCGCAAGCAGAGTTCGGATAAAATGCTTACGAAGTTAGCTTTGCTAAAGCAAAGCTCAGATTATGCTTACGAAGTCAGTTTTCCTAACGGAAGACTCTTAGGAGGGAAACCATGAGCAAAGGGCGCGTTGTGAATATTACAGGGCCTGTCGTCGATATCGAGTTCGAGCGCGGGCAACTCCCTGAAATTCTAAATGCTATCAAAATTAGTAAAACCGAAGGCGGACAACAAAAGACCATGACGGTTGAAGCGGCTGTTCACCTTGGTGACAACCTGGTTCGCTGCGTAGCGATGTCCTCGACGGACGGTCTTGTTCGTGGAGCTGAAGCTACAGATACAGGTGCAGCTATTACTGTACCGGTAGGCGCAGCTACACTTGGCCGTGTATTCAACGTATTGGGCGATCCGATTGACGGTAATGAAACTGTAGACCGTACATTGACAAGCCCGATTCATAAAGCAGCACCTTCATTTGAAAACTTGTCGACCAAAGCTGAGATCCTGGAAACAGGGATCAAAGTAATCGACTTGATGGCTCCTTACGCAAAAGGTGGTAAAATCGGTCTCTTCGGCGGTGCGGGCGTAGGTAAAACCGTAACGATGCAAGAGCTGATTCACAATATCGCGCAAGAACACGGCGGTATTTCCGTATTCGCCGGTGTAGGCGAAAGAACGCGTGAAGGTAACGACTTGTATCACGAGATGAGCGATTCCGGCGTTATCGCCAAAACGGCGATGGTTTTCGGTCAAATGAACGAGCCGCCAGGCGCGCGTCTTCGCGTAGCATTGTCCGGTCTGACCATGGCCGAATATTTCCGTGACGAAGAAGGAAGAGACGTTCTTCTGTTCATCGACAACATTTTCCGCTTTACCCAAGCAGGTTCCGAGGTTTCCGCCTTGCTCGGACGTATGCCGTCCGCGGTAGGTTACCAGCCTACGCTGGCAACTGAGATGGGTCAATTGCAAGAGCGTATTACATCCACGAAAAAAGGTTCCGTAACTTCGATTCAAGCGATTTACGTTCCTGCGGATGACTATACGGACCCGGCGCCGGCAACTGCGTTCGCCCACTTGGACGCAACGACGAACCTGGAGCGCAGCATCGCGGCAGCGGGTATTTTCCCTGCGGTGGATCCGCTTGCTTCTTCTTCCCGTATTTTGACGCCGGAAACTCTCGGCGAAGAACATTACAAAGTAGCTCAAGGCGTTAAGCAAATTTTGCAGCGCTACAAAGAGCTTTTGGATATCATCGCGATCCTGGGTATGGATGAGCTGTCCGACGAAGACAAGCTGATCGTACTCCGCGCCCGCCGTCTCCGTCTGTTCTTGTCCCAACCGCTTCACGTGGCAGAGCCGTTCAACGGATTCCCGGGCATTTACGTGCCGCTTAAAGAGACAATCCGCAGCTTCAAAGAAATTCTTGAAGGCAAGCACGATGACCTTCCTGAACCGGCGTTCCACAACGTTGGCACAATCGAGGACGCTATCGAGAAAGCGAAAACGCTGTAACGCCTAGCTTTATGCTTTCGAAGCAAAACTCGAAGAAGGGGGAGTCCAAGTGAGCACATTCCTGCTGGAAATCGTAACGCCCGAGCGCAAAGTGTATGCTGAACAAGTGAACATGATTGTCGCAAAAGGCGTTCAAGGGGAGCTTGGAATTCTGCCTAATCACATTCCACTTGTAACTCCGTTGAAGATTGCCTACGTTACTGTGAAAAAACAAGGAGCAAAAGACCAGTTTATCGCAGTAAACGGCGGTTTCATGGAAGTGCGCAAGGATAAGGTGGTTATTTTGGCGGAAAGCGCCGAGCTGCCGGAGCAAATCGATGTAGATCGTGCGAAAGCTGCCAAAGAGCGCGCGCAGCAACGTCTTGCCGACACGAAACAGGCACACGTTGATTTCAAACGCGCGGAAGCGGCTTTACAGCGTGCATTGAATCGGATCGACGTATCCGGAAAAAAATAGATTGGATTCGCAAAATCGCCCTCCACACGGCCAAAACGGCTTGGTGAAGGGCGATTTTTATTTTGGGCGAACGATAGAATTATGGCAACAGTTTGTTCTTGAGCAATGCCAGCCGGCTTTGCCTGTAGCCCCCACCTTAGTAATTAATGAAGGAAAGGCTGTCCCAGGTGCAGAGCAATCTGCTTGCGGAACAGCCTTTTTGTATAAATAGGTGATGAACATCGGCGTCCCGATGTCATGAACAATCCCCTACCGCCGTCAAGGATGTTTTTGCACGGCTCGTTCTTTGGCCGTTCAAAGACGGTGGTGCCGAGATGGGCGCAATGGCTTTCCTAATGGGCGCCTTGGTTGACCACCGTCATACGACGCTTACACCGGCTGGGATGGGAGCTGCGCGTGGTGCGAAATCCCCCTGCACGGGTTGCGGCGCTGCTCGGCGGAGGGCATAAGTCGGCTTGGTAGGCCAAGCCCGGGGAGAAAAACCTGCAAAAGTGCAGGAATTTCCGACGAAATGAGCCTGATCCCACGTGCTCGGTGGAAAAGCCTGCACAAATGCAGGAATTTTCCGCTCCCAACCTCTCAACGCGCAAAAAACTGCACTTTTGCAGGCTTTCTGCGCAATGCCAAGCAGTTGCTGCCTCAAGCGTGCGAGTTCCTGCCTTTTGCAGGCTTTCTGCGAATGCCGAGAGCGTAGCTGGCTCAAGCATATGAACTCTTGCTTTTCGCAGGCTTTCTGCGCAATGCCAAGCAGTTGCTGCCTCAAGCAAGCGAGTTCCTGCCTTTTGCAGGCTTTCTGCATGCGGCAAGATAGCTGGGCAGTCGGGCGGTCCGGCTCCAGAGTGTGGGTTTCTCAACAGCCCTGACTTTCCGTTTGCCGCCCTACATGGTGAATTTGTTCTTACTTATAGTAAGAATCGATCAATGGGACGAAGTAGCCGCCGCCATCTTTGACTTGCATGGAGATGGTCACGGTTTTCACGTTGCCGATATTGACTTCGATGTCTTTCAGTCCGTCATTCGGCGAAATGGTTTCTACTTTTTTGAGGAGCGCATTGCCATCAAGGTCTTTGATCTCGAAATCGGTTAAATCTTTATCGATGGCTGCAATTTTCAGGTGCAAGGTTTGGTACTTTTTGTCCGGGGTGATAATGAGTGTTGGTCCGCCGGACCCTTCATGGTAATAGTAAGCTTCTTTATAGTCTTTATTCTTGTATGTCGTTTGCGCCGGGTCTTTTGTGTAGGTGTAGTCGTTAAACTTCTCCGCATTCAAAGGCGTTCCATTCACTTTTTCCCCCAGAATAACTTCCTGGTTCGCAGCGTCGTAATCTACGGCTACATTTAAAGCGTTGGCAACTCCTCTTACCGGCAAATAGGTGTTCCCATTGTATGTAATGGGCAGTACGGCCAGTCCCTGCGCATCGTTCAGCTGAGCGACTTTGCCGTTGACGCGAACTTTCAAATCTCCATTTAGATAAGCTTGGATTTCTTGCAAGTTGGCGCCGGCGTAAACACCGGAGCTAACCCCGACCAGCAAGGAAATTCCGGCTACGGAAGCTACTAATTTTTTGTTCAGCATGTCTCTGCTCCTTTGAAAATTTTTCGGAAAATGTAAGGAATATACTAAAAAATTCTATTTAATTATAGAATTTATTCAACCAAGTATCAATAAGTCTGAATGTTCATTTTGTAGCATAAATCATACCGCCTATTGGACGCGAAGATGGCTCAGGAATAAATAAGGTGTGAATTGGAAAAAGTACACGTTATGAATGTGCGGAAATAGTCATCGACGCCCAAATTCCTTTTTGTTATAATTGTTAAGGTGATTATTACCATTTTTGATAAGTTGAATGAGAAAAGCAAATAGGAATGGAGGCGGTTACATACGGATGATGTACACAAATAATTACGTGATTGTGGCGATTTTCCTGGGACTTTCGATTTTTCTTCCTATTGCCGCGTTAACGATTGGCAAACTGCTGAGACCGAGCAAGCCTGTCGAGGAGAAGTACACGACGTATGAGAGCGGCAACGAGCCGGTCGGAGAAGGGCAAATTCGTTTTAACATTCGTTATTATCTGTTCGCGTTAATGTTTGTCATTTTTGATGTGGAAACCGTGTTCTTGTACCCATGGGCTGTCGCTTACAAGCAGCTTGGATTGTTTGCTTTGGTGGAAATGTGCATTTTTGTAGCCTTGCTTGCCATAGGATTATTATACGCTTGGAAAAAGAAGGTGCTGCAATGGACTTCAGTCTAGAATCGATCTCGCCCGAGGAACGGGAAGAGCTAAACCGCAACGTATTTATGACCACGCTGGAGCAAGTAAAAGCCTGGGCTCGGAGCAATTCGCTTTGGCCGCTCACGTTTGGCCTCGCCTGTTGTGCCATTGAAATGATGGGAACTGGCGGGTCGCACTATGATTTGGACCGTTTCGGAGTCATCTTCCGTACGTCGCCCCGACAATCCGATGTGATGATTGTCGCAGGGACCGTTACGAAGAAAATGGCTCCTTTGCTGCGCCGTCTTTATGAGCAGATGCCGGAGCCGAAATGGGTCATCGCCATGGGCTCCTGCGCTACGGCGGGCGGACCTTACGTAAAGTCGTATGCCGTTGTCAAAGGCGTCGACCAGGTCGTCCCCGTCGATGTCTATATTCCCGGCTGCCCGCCTAATCCGGCGGCGCTCATCTACGGGATCAACAAGCTTCAGGAGAAGATTCGCTATGAAGCGAAGACCGGGAAGCAGGTGATCCATCGATGAGCGACGAGAAGAAGCCGGAAGAGCAGGCTCCCGCGCCGGAAGCGGCGGAGGAGCGCAAGGCTGACGCCGCCGGCGGAAGCGAGCCCGCGGCGCAGCCGGAGCTGGCCGAAGCCGCCGCCGAGGTCGGCCGGCTGACGCCGGAGGCGCGCGCGAGCAAGACGCCGCTCAGCGCGGAGACGCAGGCCGCGGTGGACGCCGCGGCGGAGAAGCAGGCGGCGGACCCCGCCGCGCAGACGACGAGCGAGCCGAGCGACGCTCCGGCTGCGGAGATCGCGGCCGAGCGCGCGGCGGCGAGAGCGGCCCGCCAGGCTGCGCGGGCCGCTGCCGCAGGCGATGCGCCGGCAGCCGACGCTGCAGCCGGCGACGACGAGAAGGCGGCCAAAGCGAAGGCCGCCGCAGAAGCGCGTGCCGCGCGGGCAAGCAGCCGCGCGGCCAAAGACGGGGACGCGGAGCCTGCCGCGCCGAAGGAGCCGTCGCCGAACCAGCCGCTGCTGGACCGGCTGGTGGCGATCTTGAAAGACAGCGCCGGCGAAGACGCTGTCGTCGAAAGCTTTATCAACGAAAGGGACGGCCACCGTCCTTACGTGGTCATCCAGCGCGAGCGCTGGCCGCAGGCGGCCGAAGCGCTCAAAAATCACGAAGAGCTGAAGTGCGACTACCTTCGCAATCTGGCAGGTGTCGATCAGGAGACGCATCTGGAAGTTGTGTACCATCTGCTTTCCATCCCGTATAACCGCGAGTACTGCGTGAAGGTCAAGACGGACCGCGATCAGCCAAGCATTCCGTCCGTGACGCCGGTCTGGCCGACGGCGAACTGGAACGAGCGGGAAGTTTACGATTTGCTGGGCGTCGATTTTCCGGGACACCCCGATTTGCGCCGAATTATGATGCCTGACGATTGGGTCGGATATCCGCTCCGCAAAGATTACGAACCGCTGGACCCGGAGGTGTAGCATTTGTTACGGACAGAAGAACTGCTGTTGAACGTAGGCCCTCAGCATCCCAGTACGCACGGAGTATTCCGTGTAATCGTCAAGCTGGACGGGGAGATCATCCGGGAAGCAATTCCGGTCATGGGCTACCTGCATAGAGGAACCGAGAAATTGGCGGAGAATTTAAGTTATACGCAAATTATTCCATATACGGACCGGATGGATTACGTGTCGGCTATGACCAACAATTACGTGCTCGTCCACGCCGTAGAGAAGCTGATGCAGCTGGAAGTCCCCGAGCGGGCGGAGTTTCTCCGTCTGATCGTTATGGAGCTTCAACGTGTCGCCAGCCATCTGGTGTGGTGGGGAACTTATTTGCTGGACATCGGGGCGATGAGCCCTTTCCTGTACGCGTTCCGCGACCGGGAGATCATTATCAATCTGTTCAATGAGCTGTGCGGCGCCCGGCTTACATACAATTACATGCGGGTAGGTGGCGTGAAATGGGATGCGCCGGAAGGCTGGATCGACAAAGTGCGTGAGTTCGTCCCTTACATGCGGGGCAAGCTGGACGAGTACGATAATCTCGTCAGCGGCAATGAAATTTTCCTGTCCCGGATCAAAGGAATAGGGAAATACGACGCCGAGACGGCTATCGCTTACGGGCTCAGCGGCGCGAATTTGAGATGTACCGGCGTAAATTGGGACATCCGCAAAACGCAGCCTTACAGCTTGTACAACCGCTTTGAATTCGATGTGCCGGTTAGGGACGGCGGCGACTGCTACGACCGCTATGTCATCCGGCTGGAAGAAATTCGCCAATCCTTGCGCATTCTGGAGCAAGCGGTGGAGCAGTTCCCGGCCGAAGGCGAAACGATGGGCAAGGTGCCCAGAGTGCTCCGCCCGGCGGAGGGCGAAGTGTATGCCGCCATCGAGTCGCCGCGCGGCGAAATCGGCTGCTACATCATTTCCCGCGGCAAGCAGGAGCCGTACCGCTTGAAATTCCGCAGGCCTTCCTTTGTGAATCTGCAAATTTTGCCTAAACTGCTCGTAGGCGAAACGATGACGAACCTCATTACCATTCTTGGCGGAATTGACATTGTCGTCGGGGAGGTCGATGCGTAAATGATGGATTTGCTGAATCAAAATCTGACTTGGACGAACTTTTTCATCTTCCTGTTTTGGGGCGTCGTCATGCTGATGCTCGTTCTTGGCTTCGTCACCTATGCGATCTACTTCGAGCGCAAGGTGCTGGGCTGGATGCAGCTTCGCATCGGTCCGAACCGGACCGGTCCGCTCGGACTGCTGCAGACCGTAGCTGACGTTTTGAAGCTGCTGATCAAGGAAGATACGATTCCGAAAAAAGCGGAGCGCGAGCTTTTCATACTGGCGCCGGTCATTACGTTCATCCCTTCGTTCACGATCGTCGCGGCGATACCTTTTTCCGACAAGCTGTTCAACGCCAATCTCAACATCGGGCTGCTCTATTATGTGGCGCTGACGGGAATTTCCACGATCGGCATCATCCTGGGCGGGTGGGCGTCGAACAACAAGTACGCACTGCTCGGCGGCATGCGCTCGGCTGCGCAAATGATCAGCTATGAGGTGCCGCTGGTCGTATCCGTGATCGGCGTCATCATGATGACGGGCTCGCTCAACCTTCATACTATTGTGGATCAGCAGGCCGGGGGCTTCTGGCATTGGAACTTCCTGCCGCAAATTATCGGCTTTATCGTGTTCGTCATTGCCGGCATTTCCGAGCTGAACCGGACGCCGTTCGACCTTCCGGAAGCGGAGTCGGAACTGGTCGCCGGTTACCACGTCGAATACAGCGGCTTCCGCTTCGCTTTCTTCATGCTGTCGGAGTATGTGTACGTATTCGTCATCGCATCGCTGACGGCGCTGCTATTCCTGGGCGGCTGGCAGTCGCCGCTGCCGTTCCTTGATTTTGTGCCGGGCATTATCTGGTTTTTGCTGAAGTTCACCTTCATCGTGTTCGTTCTGATCTGGATTCGCGGCACGCTGCCTCGGGTGCGCATCGATCAACTGATGGGTTTCGGCTGGAAAGTGCTGCTCCCGCTGGCTTTGGCGAACATTTTCGTCACGGCGATCTATATGAGCATTTTTTAAGGAGGGCTGACAAGTGAAGGGCTTAATGAAAGGCTTGGGCGTAACGTTCAAAAGCATGACCCAGAAAAAAATCACCTACGCATACCCTGACGTCCCGCTCGAAATGCCGGATCGCTTCCGTGGCATTCAACATTTTGATCCGGAAAAATGCATTGTCTGCAATCAGTGCGCGCGAATATGCCCGACGGAGTGCATCACTTTGACGGGCAAAGCGAATCCGGACCCGGAGAAAAAAGGGAAAGTTATCGATACGTACGACATTAACTTTGAAATCTGCATCCTGTGCGATCTGTGCACGGAGGTTTGTCCGACCGAAGCGATCGTGATGACGAACAATTTTGAGCTCAGCACGTACAGCCGGGACGATTTGTTCAAAAACTTGCAATGGCTGAACGACAACAACACCAACATTCGCAAGGAGAACAACTCGGCCATGCCGAAAGGAGGCGCCAAAAAGGATGTTTAGCGGAATTGGCGATTTTCTATCGAGCGGATCCAGTTGGGCCTTCTTCATCTTCGCACTGCTGGCGATCGGCGGCGCTATCTTCATGATCAGCTTTACCAAGGTCATTCACATGGTCATCTCGCTAGCCCTTGCGTTTATAAGTCTTGGCGGGCTTTACGTCATTCTGGAGGCGGAGTTCGTCGCTTTCGTACAGGTGCTGATCTATGCGGGCGCGATCTCGATTCTGATGATTTTCGGCATCATGATGACCAAGCACAGGCATGGCGAAGAGGAGGAGCCGCGCCGTCCGTGGCATGAAGGGCTGTCTATTCTGGGCGCAGTCGGTTTGTTCGGGATTTTGTTCTATGCGATTCAAAAAACGACGTTCATCGCGAACGGCACACTGGACGCGGGCAAAGACAACACGCTCGAAATCGGCAAACTGCTCTATAACGAGCATGTCATTCCTTTTGAAATCATGTCCGTGCTGTTGACGGTGGCCTTTATCGGTGCAATCGTCATCGCCAAAAGAGAGGAGGACTAGCGGATGGGAACTGTAATCACTCCCTACCTGACTCTGGCAGCGATTTTGTTCTGCATCGGTTTGTACGGGGCCTTGACCAAGAGAAACGGGGTTATCGTGCTGTTATCCATCGAATTGATGCTGAATGCGGTTAACCTGAACCTGGTGGCATTCTCCAAGCTTGGCGACCATCCGGCACTTACCGGACAAATTTTTTCGCTCTTTAATATTACGATCGCTGCGGCGGAAGCTGCCGTCGGCATCGCGATACTCATTTCTCTATACCGGAATAAGGGAACATCGGACGTTACCGAAATGGATTCTATGAAGCGCTAGGAGGCTGAAAAGGACATGGTATCGGATTATTCACAATACGCATGGCTCATTCCGCTGTTTCCGCTGCTGGCTTTTCTAGCGCTTACGGCTATGGGACGACAGTTGAAAGACTTGGGCATTTATCTCAGCATTGCCGCGATGGCCGCGTCATTTATCGTGGCGCTGTTTATTTTCCTGGAGCGTCTCGGGGGCAATGTCGAAGGGTATACGTGGGATAAGCTGGATTGGCTCAGCGTGGGCGATGTCACGATCAAAATGGGATTCGAAGTTACGAATTTGAACTCTCTCATGCTCGTTATCGTTACGCTCGTCAGCCTGCTGGTCAATATTTACTCCAAAGGCTACATGAAAGACGATGAACGGATTCATGTGTTCTACAGCTACATCGCCCTGTTCTCGTTCTCGATGCTGGGCCTTGTTATTTCCGAAAATATGCTGGAGCTCTACATTTTCTGGGAGCTTGTGGGCGTCTGCTCCTTCCTGCTGGTCGGATTCTGGTATTTCAAGCCGGAAGCGAAAGCGGCCGCCAAAAAGGCTTTTATCGTAACCCGTATCGGGGACGTCGGTTTATTTCTCGCCATTTTGCTGCTGTTCTGGTATATGCCCGGACATTCGCTGGATTTCAGCTCCATACATAACGCATTTACGACGGGGAAAATCGATCCGGCGATCGTCACCTTGATCGCGGTTCTCATTTTTGTCGGGGCCATCGGCAAATCGGGCCAATTCCCGCTGCATACGTGGCTGCCCGATGCGATGGAAGGCCCGACGCCGATCAGTGCGCTCATTCACGCCGCAACGATGGTTGCCGCAGGGGTGTACCTGGTGGCGCGCACGTTCGATATTTTCCACGCTTCGCCGGATGCGCTGCTTGTCGTCGCCTACGTCGGCGGCTTCACCGCGATTTTCGCTGCGACGATCGGCGTCGCGCAGAACGACATCAAGCGCATTCTCGCGTATTCGACCGTCAGTCAGCTTGGCTACATGATGATGGGGCTGGGCATCGGCGTTTCTTACGCTTCGGGAATGTTCCATTTGTTCACGCACGCCTTCTTCAAAGCGCTGCTGTTCCTGGGGGCGGGAAGCGTGATTCATGCCGTACATACGCAGGACATTCATGAAATGGGCGGGCTGTCCCGCAAAATGAAGATCACGACATGGACGTTTGCCGTCGGCTCGCTCGCGCTCGCCGGAATCCCGCCATTCTCCGGGTTCTGGTCCAAAGATCTCATTTTAACCGAGGCTTTCGAACACAATCAACTGCTGTTCTGGGTCGGGATAGCAGCTGCGTTCTTTACCGCATTTTATATGTCACGGCTGTTCTTCCTTGTCTTCATGGGCACTTCTCGCGCCAAGGGCCATGCGGCTGACGATCGTGGCCGTCATGATGCTCACGAGCCGCATGAGTCGCCGTCTTCGATGACGATGCCGCTGATCGTCCTTGCCGTGTTGGCTGTCGTCGCCGGCTTTGTCAACACGCCGGCCAATGAATGGCTGAGCCATTGGCTGACAGGCGATAAACACGCGGCGTCCGCGAACTGGACGGTCATGGCGCTGTCGACGCTTGCCGGCCTGCTCGGAATCGGCCTGGGCTACTTGATGTATTTGAAACGTTCGCTGCCCGAAGATTTCTTTTCCGCCAAAGTTCCGGGTCTGCATAAGCTGCTGTACCGGAAATATTTTGTGGATGAGGCTTACGACGGGGTGTTTGTCAGACCGCTTCGCGGCCTGGGCTTTATCCTCGAATGGATAGATGTATATATCATCGACGGCATCGTGCGTCTGAGCGCTTTTGCGGTAGTCGGTCTCGGCCGCTTGGGCGCCCGCCTGCAAAACGGGCAGCTGCAAACCTACGGACTGATCACCGTTCTGGGTATGCTGATTCTGGCGCTCGCCATAGCGGGAAGGAGATTCATCCATGCTGGTTAATTTGCCGATCTTAAGCTTAATCGCTTTTTCACCGCTGCTGGGGGTTCTGGTTCTGCTCTTTGTCCGTCAGGAAAAAGGCAATTTGATCAAAACGATTTCCATAGCGGCCACATTGATTCCGCTCATTTTGGCGGCATGGCTGTACGTAGATTACAACTATCAGGGCGAGCCCCTGCAATATCAGGAGCAGCACAGTTGGATTACAGTGCCGCTTAATCATGAGGGCATTCAGCAATTAACCCAATATTTCTTCGAATTCAAATATTCGATGGCCGTGGACGGCGTGTCGCTGCCGCTTGTCTTTTTGACGGCGCTGATCTCTTCGATGGCGGCTCTGGCATCCGTACACATCAAGAAGCGCTGGAAGACGTTCTACATCCTGTTCCTGCTGCTGGAAACCGGGATGTTCGGCGTGTTCATGGCGCAGGATCTGTTTCTCTTCTTCCTCTTCTTCGAAACTACGCTCGTACCGATGTTCTTCCTGATCGGAATCTGGGGCTATATCAAGCGGGAAGAAGCCGCCAACCGCTTTTTGATCTATAACGGTCTTGGTTCGGCCATTATGCTGATCGCCTTCCTGATTCTGGTCAGCACGGCCGGTTTCAGCCAGGTGCAGTCGCAGACGGAAGCGATCGTGTATTACAGCGGGGACATTCATACGATTGCCCATAATTTGCTGCAGGACCCGGCGGCGCTGGTAAATCAGCCGAATACGCCGTTTTACCTGAGCAGCGGCATGAAATGGACGCTGTTCATCATGCTCCTCGTAGCGTTCGGCATCAAGCTGCCGATTTTTCCGTTCCATACGTGGATGCTTAAGGTGCATACGGAAGCGCCGCCGTCGGTCGTTATGATCCACTCCGGCATTTTGCTGAAAATGGGCGCTTACGGCCTGATCCGGTTCGGCATCCTGTTTTTCCCGGCGGAAGCGAAGCAATGGGCCTGGATGCTGGCGCTGCTTGGCGTCATCAATATTGTGTACGGAGCCATACTGGCCATCGTGCAAAAAGACTTCAAACTCGTGTTGGCTTACTCAAGTATCAGCCATATGGGCATCGTCCTGCTCGGCCTCGCCGCTTTTAATGTGAGCGGGCTGCAGGGGGCCGTGTTCCAGCTCGTCTCGCACGGACTGATCTCTGCGCTTATGTTCCTGATGGTCGGAAGCATCTTCGAGCGAACCGAGACGACGCAGCTCAACAGGCTGGGCGGCCTTGCCGGCTCGGTGCCTTTCATGAGCGGCATCCTGCTGGTAGCCGGCATGGCCTCGCTCGGGCTGCCGGGATTGTCCGGTTTTATCAGCGAGTTCCTGGCCTTTCTGGGGCTCTTCCAAACGCATCCCGTCTATACGGTTGTCGGTGCGCTCGGCATTATTTTAGCGGCGGTGTATGTGCTTCGAGGGGTGTTGAACATCACGTACGGACCTCCCAACGAAGGGCTGCGCGTACAGGGAATGAGGGATGCGCGGCTGATCGAGGCCGTGCCGATGATCGCCCTGGTAGCTTTCATTCTGCTGCTGGGCATATTCCCCAGCGTGCTTAGCCAGCTTTTGCAACAAACCTTGGGCAGCTTTGATCAGGTGATCCAAAGCGCAGCCGGGAAGATAGGAGGTTAGTCCGGTGGAACAGCTACGACTCCATGTCGCCGATTTATCGCATCTTCTTCCAGAGCTCTCGCTCGTTGCCGCCGCGATCGTCCTGTCGCTCTTGGATTTGATCCTGCCCAGAACGGTCGGCCGCTCTGTAATCGGATGGCTGTCGCTTGTCGGCATTGCCGTCTCGGCGTTGTTCGTCATTCTTCAATTGAATCCGGCAGAGCCGGTTCAACTTCTCAATATGAGTTATCGGGTGGACGATTTCTCTAATTTGTTCAAGCTCGTTTTGCTGGCGGGAACCGGCTTTGTCATCCTGATGAGCCTGGGCTCCGTGAAGGAAGACGACATCCCGCATGTCGGCGAATACTATTATTTTCTGCTTCCTGCCGTATTGGGCGCGATGGTTATGTCTTCTTCCGGCGATTTAATTACCCTGTTTGTCGGGCTGGAGCTGCTCAGCATTACGTCTTACCTGCTCGTGGCCATGAAGAAAAAGAACAACCAGTCGAACGAAGGAGCCTTCAAGTACATCGTAATGGGAGGCGTCTCCTCGGCCATTATTTTGTACGGCATGTCGTTCCTGTACGGCATGAGCGGCTCTACGAATTTGTCGCAGATCGGGGCGGCGCTGCCTCAGCTGCTGCCGGGATACGAGCCGCTGCTGTACGTGTCCTTCTTCCTGCTGCTTGCGGGCTTCGGCTTCAAAATCGCCGCCGCTCCGTTCCACAGCTGGGCCCCGGATGTGTACCAGGGCGCGCCGACGCCGGTCGCGGCATTCCTGGCCGTCGTATCCAAAACGGCGGGCTTCGCGATTTTGTTCCGGATCGTCTACCTGCTGTTCGGCTTCAACAGCTTCGGGCAAAGCCAGATTCAGGCGGACGTATTCCTGGCCTTGTCCGTTACGGCGGCCATCGCCATGGTGGCCGGGAACTTCATTGCGCTTAAACAGACGAATATCAAGCGGCTTTTGGCCTATTCGGGGATTGCGAATGCGGGCTACCTGCTCGTTCCGATCAGCGCGTATTTCTCGGCTGCGCATTTCGCCAACTTTTCCGAATTTATGTTTTACCTGATCGCTTACCTGTTCATGAACATCGGGGCTTTCGCCGTACTGATGATCGTTGAGCAAACCGAGGGGCACACCGAGCTTAAAGGTTTTGCAGGGTTGTATTACCGTGCGCCCTGGACGGCTCTGGCCATGGTGCTGATCGTGCTTTCCTTGACAGGCATCCCGGTTTCGGGAGGGTTTTTCGGGAAGCTGTACATTATTTTGGGCACAATGCAGACGCAGCATTACTGGCTTGGCGCGCTTATGATTGCCACCAGCGTCGTATCGTTCTATTATTACTTCGGCGTCGTGAGACAAATGTTCATGCGCACCGATTACGAGTCTACCGAGGTAAAAGTGCCGCTGCCGCTCGGCATTACGGTATGGATATGCGCGCTGGCCGGCGTTGCGCTCGGCTTTGTCCCGCACCTTGTCCTGAAAGGGATTGAATCGATTTTCAGCCTGACCAAGGATTTTATAATGATGTAAACGGCATTCTATTTGAGCCTTTTCCCGCGTAAATGTGGGAGAAGGCTGTTTTTTTGCCTGGCAGGCAGGGAAATCGGGTTTGAATGCAGAATATAAAAAGTTTATTATGAACTGTAGCTTAAAAAATGACTATATTAAAATTACTATGAATAAGAGGGACCTGTGATTTCATGAAAATGACCCGGCACCTGCTGCTTATTACATCAATGATACTGGTTATGGAACTTGCAGGAACGGCAATGAAAGCAGAAGCGGCATATCCGGAATCTACCGACCCGATGCGGGTCAAGCAAGTATATCTGGATACGATTCATATCAATGAAGCGTGGGCTGCGGCGGGCGATCCCAAGACGCCTATCGTGGTGGCCGTTGTCGACACCGGCGTTGACCTTGCGCATCCTGATTTAGCCGGGAATCTGGTTGATGGGACGAACCTGCTCCAGCCCGGACAAAAGCCGTTCGACGACAACGGACACGGAACGAATGTGGCCGGAATCATTGCGGCTGTCCGCAATAATGATAAAGGAATCGCGGGAATTGCCCCGAACGCCAAGGTGATGCCGATCAAAGCGCTGGAATCCGACGGTACGGGCGGCGAGGCCAAGCTTGGCGAAGGGATTCGCTACGCAGTGGATCACGGCGCCAAGATCGTCGTGCTTTCCCTCGGACTGAACAAATATTCGGATTACTTGGCGGATATCGTGCAATATGCGGAGGACCATAACGTGCTGCTTGTAGCGGCCGCCGGCAATGAGGGAAACAGCGTCAAATACCCGGCAGCCTATCCGACCGTGCTGGCCGTTGGCGGTGTGACGGCGGACCTGCATGCGGACTACCGCTCGAATTTCGGGCCGGAGCTTGACCTTGTGGCTCCCTGGGACGTGTACACGACCGCGCTCGGAGGCGGCTACCAGTACCAGGACGGCACCTCGATGGCGGCTCCGCAGGTCGCTGCAGCGGCAGCGCTGGTCTGGGGCAAGTATCCGGGCCTGCAGGCTTACCAGGTTCGCAGTCTTTTGGAACAGACGGCGGAGGATTTGGAAGGCACAGGCTGGGACGCCCATACGGGGTACGGGATGCTGCGGGTGGACCGCGCGCTGACGCAGCCGTATAAGGAAAACCGGTTCGAACCGAATGACCGGATGGATATGGCGGCCACGATCTCCGTTCATACGGACGTCCACTCATCGTTAAGCTCCGCTCAGGATCAAGACTGGTTCGCTATCGATGCTCCTTACGACGGAACTTTGCTGCTGACGATCCGGACAGGAGACGGCTCGGGCGTTCGCGTGCGAACGGGAGCGGGCGGGATGTACACAACCGACACCGCCGGACCGATTTCCATTCCGGTAAGCAAAGGGCGGAACTACGTGCAACTGCAGACGGTGGACCGCACGCGCAGTACAGCGCTGGACTACTCGCTGCGCACGGATTTCCACATTTACCGCGATCCGTATGAAGATAACGATAAGCAGTATAAAGCGTATGTGCTTCCGGCCAGAAGCCAGACCATTCGCGGAACGTTTCATCAAAAAGGCGACGTCGACTGGTTTATGATCCCGCTTGAGCAATCGGGCACGATGCGTTTGAAGGTGTCCGTCGATACGGCCCGGATCGACCCGGCCATCCTGTTTCAAAAAGAGGGAGAAAAGTCGATCACGATCGATCAAGGGGGCGACGGCGCTACGGAGATCAGTCCTCCGATGGAGCTTCTCCCCGGCCAGTATTACATCCGTATCAGCAACGTCAAAGATTATATAGAGCCGATTATGGGCGAGTATACGCTCAGCATTGAATTCACGCCCAAACTGATCGATCCGAACGAGCCGAACGATAAGCCGTATCAGGCTACTCATGTCAGCATGTTTACCGATTACGAGGGATTGTTTCATAAGGATGACGATGTCGACTGGTTCGAGTTCCGGCTCAGCCAGGACAGTTTGGCGCAGCTCAGCTTAATGAATATTCCGACAAGCAGGACGATCTATGCTTCTCTGTACGACAGCAGTCTGGAAGAACTGTCTTCCTACAAAAACGATTACGGAGCAAGCTCTCTATACTTCGAGCAAAAGCTTGCGGCCGGCACTTACTACGTGAAACTTCAATCGGACCAAGCGTTTCTCAGCCAGCTGTACCATTTGAACATAGGCAGCTACCCATTGATTAGCGGCTTTATCGATATCGCCGGCCATTGGGCGCAGAATGCCATTGCCCAGATGGCCGGTCAGGATGTGATCAGCGGCTACGGCAACTACCGGTTCGGCCCTGACCGCCCGATCACCCGGGCTGAAGCCGCCGCAGTGCTGGCGCGCGCGCTCCGATTGACTAAGCAGGCGGAGCTCAGCTATAAGGACATGGACTCTTCGAACTGGGCGTATGAGTACGTGGCCAAAACCGTGCTGGCCGGACTTGTCGACGGCTATCCGAACGGCACGTTTGGACCGAATCGGACGCTGACGCGCATGGAAATGACGCAGATGATGGCCCGCAGTATGAACATGACCGGCAAGCGGAGAGGAAATTCACCGTTTACCGATGTGAACGAATCGTACTGGGGAACCGGAATTCTCAAGCAAATGTGGGCGGACGGCTGGATTACCGGCTATCCGGACGGTACGTTCCGGCCTGAGGAGCAGGCTACGCGCGCAGAATTCGTCACCATGCTGGCGAAAGTATTGAACCGATAACCGAAATAGGGGGCGTCTATATGGCGGATGGCAGTACGTTAAGCTCGTTTGCGTCCTTTTCGTCAATTTTGAACATTCTGGTCTATTTAGTATGCATAGCCGCTTCATGGTGGGCGCTACAGGAGTTCCGGTTCGACGTTCTGCTCAAACGGCCCAGGAGCGCACAGGCCATCATGCTGCAAATTTTGCTGTCTATCGCATTAGGCCAGCTTGTAGCCAGCTTTTTCATGCAATACCTGGGGTTGTCAATCGGTTTTGGCCGGATGTTTTAAACTCCGATTTTTCGTCGTTTTTTCGAATAATGAGCAGTTTTCTTGTCAACAATGGTAGTAGAACGGACCTAAAAAGAACTTTCATCCGAATGCTATGGGTAGCCCAAAAAATTCCACAAGAACACAGTTGTCCAATATAGGGTGAGATGATAAACTTAGGAAATGTGAAAAGTGAGCGTTTCAGCTTGCTGTATCGATGAAAAGAACATATAGTCAATCAAAATAAGTTCGCGGAGGGACCATGATGAGCAAAATTATCGTCCGCGGTGGCCGAAAATTAGCCGGCAAGGTGAAGATAAACGGAGCGAAAAATGCGGTATTGCCGATTATCGCAGCCTCCATATTGGGGGCGGAAGGCGAAAGCGTCATTCACGACGCTCCTCCCCTTGACGATGTAATGGTTATCAATAAAGTGTTGGAAAGTCTCGGAATTGAAGTGGAGTACAGAGGGCAGACGATTCGGGTTCGCGCCCAGCAGATCACGACCTGCGAAGCTTCTTACGATCTCGTCCGCAAAATGAGAGCTTCCTTTTTGGTCATGGGGCCTCTCTTGGCGAGGCTAGGGCTGGCCCGCATTTCGCTTCCCGGCGGCTGCGCAATCGGCACAAGGCCGATTGATCAGCATCTCAAAGGGTTCGAGGCGATGGGGGCGGAAATTGAGCTCGGCCAGGGCTACATCGAAGCCAAGATCAAGGGCAGGCTCAAAGGCGCCAAAATCTACCTGGACGTCGCGAGCGTCGGCGCCACCGAAAATATTATGATGGCGGCTACGCTGGCCGAAGGCACGACGATTATCGAGAATGCCGCCAAGGAGCCGGAAATCGTAGATTTGGCGAACTATCTGAATGCGATGGGTGCTGTGATTCGCGGCGCGGGAACGGGTGTTATACGCATAGAAGGCGTGGAGAGGCTCAGAGGAGCTGTACATACGGTAATTCCGGATCGAATCGAAGCAGGAACTTATATGATCGCCGCCGCGATAACGGGAAGCGATCTTTACATGGAAGGCGCGATCGGCGATCACCTCCGTCCTGTCATTTCCAAATTGCAGGAAATGGGCGTAATCGTCGAAGAGGATGAGAACGGCATCCGAGTTCGCACGAACGGACCGCTTCGCGCGGTAGACGTGAAGACGCTGCCGTATCCCGGCTTCCCGACCGATATGCAGTCGCAGATGATGGCGCTGCTGATGGTGGCGGACGGCACCAGTCTCGTGACCGAGACCGTGTTTGAGAACCGGTTCATGCATGTGGAAGAATTCACGAATATGAACGCGCAAATCAAAGTGGACGGCAGAACGGCCTTTGTCAGCGGCAATGCGAAGCTTCAGGGCGCCAAAGTGTGCGCCACGGACTTGCGCGCAGGCGCCGCCCTCATCCTCGCCGCGCTCGCAGCGGACGGGGAAACGGAGATCACCGGCGTCCACCACATCGACCGCGGCTACGTGGACATTACCTCGGCGCTTCGCGGCCTCGGCGCGGACATTCACAGGGTTGTGCCGCAGCCCGCTCAACAGGAAGAGCCGGAAGTGGGCTTTTTCAACATCCAGCCATCCATGGCTTAATACACGCAAAGTTCGACAAGCCGGCTCTTCGGGGCCGGCTTTTCCGTGTTCTATTCTAGTAATTCCTCTCATAAGATGGGGTATACCAAATGCCGCACTCATGGAGGCACTAGATGATGTACAAGAAGAAAAGGGCCCTTATGTACAGGGCCGTCCTCTGGTTCGCAGTTTGCTTGTCCAGTATGCTTGCCGTCACTATCATCGTCCCCGGAATACTAGTTAAAAAGATTCCTCCGCACACCGCCACGCCCACTGTCGTCAATGACTCGCGAAACGGCCCTGAAGGACAAGAACAGGGGCCGATGATTCCCGTCTATTTGACGAAGAAAGACATGATTGAGACGGTGCCGCTGGAACAGTATGTCAAAGGCGTGCTCGCGGCGGAAATGCCGGTCGAGTTCGAGCTGGAAGCGTTGAAGGCCCAGGCGATGGCCGCCAGAACCTATGTCGTGCGCAGAATTTTGGAAAAAGACTACAGCAACGTACCGGTCAGCGACGCGCTGGTTACTGACACCACTTCGCATCAGGCTTACTTGAACGAACAAGAGCTGCGGGATAAGTGGGACCCTGCAACTTACGAAGCCAATATGGCCAAAATCGATAAAGCCGTCAGCGAAACGAAAGATTTGATTCTCACTTACGAGCATAAGCCGATTAACGCCACTTTCTTTTCAACGAGCAACGGATACACTGAGAATTCGGAAGATTACTGGCCTGGCGTCGCCACCCCTTATTTGCGCAGCAAGCCGAGCCCGTGGGATGTAAATCTTTCGCCGCGCTACCGGGAGACGGTGACGCTCAGCTATAAGACGGTACAGCAAAAACTGGGCGTCTCCGGCATATCGGCGGCAAGCGCCCGCGCGAACGGAATGAAGGTGCTGGAATGGTCGGCCGGCCACCGCATCAAGAAGATCGCCATCGGCGGCAAGACGTTCTCCGGCCGCGAAGCGAGAGAGAAGTTGGGACTGGCATCCTCGCAATTCGAATGGAAGTGGAAAGGCACGCAGCTTGAATTCACGACTTACGGGTACGGCCACGGCGTGGGCTTAAGCCAATGGGGGGCTAACGGCATGGCCAAAGAGGGGAAGAGTGCCTCGGACATCGTAACCTATTATTACACGGGCATCTCTATTGAGAAAGCCTCCGCTTTTATGAAAACTTCCTAAAAAATGCAGATTAATCCAATCCGGCGTCTCTATAAAAATATCTTTTCCGGAAAGTATAAAACCTTTAAATGTGTCAAGAATGGTTGATGAGGTGATAACCATGAATGAACAAAACAAAGGTTTTCAAAAGGAAGAGGCTCCTAAAAATGATCAAGGAGCGCAAGGCGTCCCATCCACATGGAAGAGGTTGCTAGCTAAAAAGTGGGTATTCCCAGCAGCGTATATGGCAGCAGCGGCAATTATCTTAACCTTAATGTGGGTGTACCAGGATGTCGGAAGAAAAACAGTCAGCCAAGAAGATCTGGGCATTAAGGTTAGCAGCAGCGACAAAACGGCGCAAAGCTCCAGCTCGCCGGACGGGGCACTTGCGGTTTCGGCTCAGCCGGAAACGATGCAATGGCCTGTGAAAGACAAAAATCAAGTCAGCATTTCAATGCCATTCTACGATGCAAAGGCGTCCAATGAGGTTAAGCAAGCGGCCATGATTCAATACAATGACCAGCTCATTCCTCATACCGCGATCAACCTGAAAGCGAAAGACGAGGCGGCCTTCGACGTGCTCGCTGCGATGAGCGGCAAAGTAACGGCCGTTGAGCAAAATCCGGTCGTCGGCAGTCTGGTTGAAATTACGCACAGCAATGGCCTGGTGACCGTTTATCAGAGCTTGGCCGATGTGAAAGTAACGAAAGGCGCCGACGTGAAAAAAGGCGACGTGCTGGCCAAAGCCGGACGCAACGAATTGGAAAAAGAAGACGGCGTCCATCTTCACTTCGAAGTTCGCCAAGGCGCGGGTGGCGCAGCGCTGAATCCGGAAACGCTTTTGAACGACAAACAGCAATAAAAGCTTATATGATCAAGCAGTCAGGTCAACTGGCTGCTTTTTTTTGCGCGTTTGCGTGCGACTTCGGGCGATCGTTGCGGCTGATTTTTCATCGTCAGGGAGGCAGCATTTTGGAACATTTAACCTGGCTTAGCCGGGATTTTCATAAATAAATGCGCGAATTGGGCTTGTCAGGCTTGGTTACGTAGAATATCTAGTCATGCCCCTCATATAATGTACCAAACTATCTCGAGTAGGGAGGCGAGGGGAGTGCACGATTACATCAAAGAGCGGACTATTAAAATCGGTACCTGTATCGTTGAAACCAAGAACACGGTCCGCACCATTGCGAAGGAATTCGGCGTTTCCAAAAGCACGGTGCACAAAGATTTGACGGAAAGACTGCCGGAAATCAACCCGGACCTGGCCAATCAGGTCAAGCACATTCTGGAGTACCACAAATCCATCAGGCACCTTAGGGGAGGAGAAGCGACGAAAATCAAATACCGCAAAACGAGAAGTCCGAAGCCTTCCGAAACTTTAGTGACCGTCAAGTCCTAGCTATCCGTTCACCCCCCCGGACGCTTCCTATAAATGGTTTTTGTCGATTATCATAAAAAAAAGAGGAAATTATGCATTTGCAGCGAATTTAGCTTATAATTAGCTTATAGATCAGAACTATATATATGAGCGCCGATTCTTCACGGGATGGACGGTTGGTTTAGGGAGGATTAACAGGAAATGTTCAGCAAGGATATTGGGATAGATCTCGGCACGGCGAATGTGCTCATCCACGTCAAAGGACGAGGCGTCGTGCTCGACGAGCCTTCCGTTGTTGCGATTGAAAGCGATACGAAGCGCGTGCTGGCCGTCGGCGAGGAAGCTTTCCGGATGGTAGGCCGTACGCCGGGCAACATTATCGCGATTCGTCCGTTGAAGGACGGCGTTATTGCGGACTTTGAGATCACGGAAATGATGTTGAAGCATTTTATCGCCAAAGTGGGGGGCAAACAATGGTATTCTCATCCGAGAATTCTCATTTGCGCTCCCACCAATATTACCTCGGTCGAGCAAAAGGCGATCCGCGAAGCGGCTGAGCGCAGCGGTGCCCGGGAAGTATTCATGGAAGAAGAGCCGAAGGCGGCGGCGATTGGCGCCGGAATGGACATTTTCCAGCCTAGCGGCAACATGGTTGTAGATATCGGCGGAGGAACGACGGATGTGGCCGTGCTGTCAATGGGCGACATCGTCACCTCCTCTTCCATTAAGATTGCGGGGGACAAGTTCGATACGTCCATTACGAAGTATATCAAAAATAAGTACAAGCTCCTTATCGGGGAACGGACGAGCGAAGATATTAAAATCAGAATCGGAACGGTGTATCCGGACGGCCGCGACGAAGAGATGGACATTCGCGGAAGAGACATGGTATCGGGCTTGCCGCTGACCATTACGATTCATTCGAGCGAAGTGCAGGAAGCGCTATGGGATCCGGTGTCATCCATCGTGACGGCGGCCAAGAGCGTACTGGAGCGGACTCCGCCAGAGCTTTCGGCGGACATTATCGACAGAGGCGTTATTTTGACCGGCGGCGGAGCGATGCTGCACGGTTTGGACCAATTGCTGGCGGACGAGCTCAAGGTGCCCGTCTTGATTGCCGAGGACCCGATGTCCTGCGTCGTCAAAGGAACGGGCATCATGCTGGACAACCTGGATAAAGTGACCAAACGCAAATTCTAATTAGGCTTAGCGATTCCAAACAGGGGTGAAGATGCATGCTGAGAGGACTATACACCGCGGCCTCCGGAATGATTTCCGAGCAGCGGAGACACGATACCATTACGAATAACATTGCGAATATCAATTCGCCGGGATTCAAGCAAGGCAACTCGCTCTCCCGTTCGTTTCCGGAAATGCTGATCTCCACGATTCGGGGAGGCCAAGGCGCCTCGACGGCTCCGCTCGGAAGGCTGAACACAGGCGTGTTCGCCGAAGAGAATATCTCGCTCCATGCGCAAGGCGACTTGCAGGAGACGCAAAATCCTTTTGACTTCGCGCTGGTTTCCAACATTCAGGTTCCCGGGGCAACGTTTGACGCTTCGGGCAAATATGTGAATGCGGACGGCACGCTTACGTTCCAACCGCAAGCGCTGTTTACGGTGCAGAACGCGAACGGCGAGCAGCGCTATTCGTTGAACGGGAAATTCACGGTCGACCCGACCGGACAGCTTGTGAACGGCAACGGCAACCGGGTGCTCGGACGGGACGGCCAGCCGATCGTGCTGGTTGATCCTGCAACCAATTTGCCGATCCGCACTTTTAAGGTAACCGACAAAGGGGAGCTTCTGAACAGCGATGGCCAGCCGATGCTGAACGCCGCAAACCAGCCGATCGGATTGATGCTGTCCCGCGCGGAGAACCCGAACCTGCTGCTTCGCGAAGGCAACGGCTTGTACCGCATCAATCCCGGCGATGAAGCCACGGTAACGCAGGTTGCGCCAGGCGACCAGGTTGAGGTGCGCCAAGGCTTTATCGAGCGCTCCAACGTAGATTCGGCTCAATCGATGGTCGACATGATGTCTGCCTTGCGCGCGTATGAAGCGAACCAAAAAGTGATTCAGTTTTACGACAAAAGCATGGATAAAGCAGCTAATGAAGTCGGTCGCGTATAGGGCGACGGATTCGAAGCCGGTTTTGCTGAAGCAGATCTCTTAGGGGGAACTATCCGTGAACAACTCAATGATCAACTCGTCGGTATCTATGCATGGCTTGCAACAGAAGCTGGATATTTTGGCGAACAATATTGCGAATGTGAACACCAACGGATTCAAAAAGAAAGAGGCCTCCTTCGAGGATGTCTTGACGAATATCAAAAACCAGCCTGAAGGCTTTCGCCAGCAGGGTCGGTTCTCACCGCTCGGTTTTAACCAAGGCTGGGGCGCAAGGCTCGTGCAAATTCAGACGAACATGGCTCAAGGACCGATTCAGCCTACGGGGAATTCGACGGACTTTGCGATTCAAGGCGACGGGCTTTTTGAAGTAACGGTCTACAAGGCCGATCAGAACGGGGTTCAAGTTCCTCAGACCGCGTGGACGCGCAATGGCGGATTTAGCTTGACCCCGGACGGCAGCGGCGGCTCGGTGCTGACGACCAAGGAAGGCTATTTTGTGAACGGCACTGACGGCCAGCCGATCCGTATCCAGGCTAACTCCCGTCCTGTCGTGGAACCGGACGGCAGAATCAGAGTGTACAACGAGCTTGCGCCAGGCTCGGCTCCCGTTGATACAGGGCAGCAGATCAAGCTTGTTCGCGTCGTGCGTCCGCAGCTTCTGCAGGATATGGGAGAGAACCTGTACACGCTGCAGGCCGGCGTGGCGAATACCCAGAATGTTCTTCAAAACGTCAACGGAGCTCAAGCCGACCCTACAGACCGGGTAACGCTGATGCAGGGTTTCCTGGAGCAATCCAACGTTAACCTATCCGATGAAATGACGGATTTGGTCATGGTGCAAAGAGCGCTTCAGCTGAATTCCCGGGCGATCACTTCTTCCGATCAGATGATGAACATCGCGAATAACTTGCGTGCCTGATGGAGATAGGGAGGGAACCGGGTTCGATGTCTGAAACGTCAGCTCCTGCGAAAGATAAGCAGAAGCCAAAACCTAAAAAAAAGCAAAAGCCTAAATGGTTGAAAATCGTCCTGCTAATTATAAAGATAATACGTATTCCTGTCCTGGCGCTTTTGGCCATTTATGCCGGTCTTTGGCTCGGCTACAGCAAATTCGGCGGCCAGCCGGCTTCGGAAATTTTTCATATGAGCACTTGGAAACACTTGTACGATCTGGTGTTTGCAAATTAACAGAACTCCCTCGTGGGAGTTTTATTTTTTGGTAAGGAAAGGTATAATGGATGAAGGTTTAGGATAAGGGTATAGAAATATATAAGGCGTGGCAGCAAGGGGAGGGGTACCTTGAATCTACCGAACATCCTGACGATAAGCAGATTTGGCCTGATCCCTGTTTATTTGATCTTATTTTTTGACGGATACGTCCGGACCGCATTCCTCATCCTGCTCCTTGCCGGACTCACCGATATTTTGGACGGATATATAGCCAGAACCCGGGGGCTCGTCACGCAGGTCGGCGTTATGCTGGACCCGCTCGCCGACAAATGCATGATGATCGCCGTCATTCTCTCGCTGCTTATTTCCGGGATGATCCCTTGGCAGGCGGCGGCAGCGATGTTTATCCGGGATCTTGGCATGATTATAGGCTCGGCATTGGTTCACTTTCGGGGCAAGCTGACCGTTCCCGCTAACGCAATGGGGAAGCTGACGACCGTATTGTATTATTTGGCCATATTATTTATCGTCTTTCAGTTAGACTTCGCTACGGTCTATCTGTGGTTCGTCATCATCGTCTCCTTTGCAACTTCCATTATCTATATCATTCAATTCCTCTTATTAAACCGCAGAGCAAATATGAAATCGTGAAAAAAGAACCTATGTATGGACCTGCCTAACGGGTCTACACATAAGCTCCCTTATATCAACCCTCACTGCTGCAGATCGCGAGGGGACACCATTATTGTAAGTTATTGCCTTGTGTTTTATGCAAACATCGAAAGGAGAGCATCAACGGCATGCTAGATATCAATCAAATTCAGGAGATTATCCCTCACAGGCCCCCCTTTTTGCTGGTGGACCGCATTTTGGAATTAGAAGAAGGGGTCAGAGCTGTAGGCATCAAAAACGTAACGATGAATGAACCGTTTTTTGCCGGACATTTCCCGGGATACCCGGTGATGCCGGGAGTGCTTATTATAGAAGCGCTGGCACAGGTAGGTGCTGTGGCGATTCTTTCCATGCCTCAATATAAAGGAAAGATCGGTTTATTTGCCGGCGCAGACGGTATTCGCTGGCGCGAGCAAGTCGTGCCCGGCGATACGTTGACACTTGAACTTACGGTAACCAGAATGAAAGGCACGATTGTAAAAGGACAGGCCGTAGCGAAAGTAGGCGACAAAGTGGTAGTCGAAGGCGAGCTTATGTTCGCCCTTGCTAATAAATAAGACAGATAAAAGGAGATGAACCTGACAACTATGACGCGTGTACAAACACAATACCAATTATGGATGGAGGACCCGGCTGTTGATGCCTTAACTAAGGAAGAACTGCGCGCTATCAGCGGGGATGCTAAGGAAATCGAGGATCGTTTTTATAAGGATCTGGAATTTGGTACAGGAGGATTGCGAGGGGTAATCGGCGCAGGCACGAACAGGATTAATATTTACACTGTAGGACGCGCTTCGCAAGGGTTAGCGCAATACGTGCTGCAAACGAAAACGCCAAGCCCTTCTATTGTCATCGCCTATGATTCGCGTCATATGTCGCCTGAGTTTGCGCTGGAATCCGCTTTGGTATTTGCAGGAAACGGAGTGAAAGCTTACGTATTCAAAACGCTTCGCCCGACGCCGGAGCTTTCGTTCGCAGTGCGTTACCTCGGAGCGACGGCGGGTGTCGTAATCACGGCCAGCCACAATCCTCCGGAGTACAACGGCTACAAAGTATACGGCTCGGACGGCGGCCAGCTTGTTCCCGAGTTTGCAGAACAGGTCATCGCGCAAGTGAACGGCGTGGATGCTTTTGATAAAGTGAAGAAGCTGACGCAAGCGGAAGCGGAGTCGCAAGGGCTTCTGCAATGGCTGGGCGAAGAAGTAGACGCCAAATATATTCAGGCTGTGTCGGGAATAAGTCAGAATCCCGAAGTTATCAAGGAAATCAACGACGATTTCCGCGTTGTGTTTACACCGCTTCACGGTTCGGGAAATGTGCCGGTGCGCGAGGTGCTGAAAGCGGTCGGCTTCAAACAGGTGCGCGTAGTGGCGGAGCAAGAACAGCCGGACTCGCAGTTCTCGACCGTCAAATCCCCGAACCCGGAGGAGAAGGACGCCTTCGCGATTGCCATCGAGCAAGCGAAAGCCTGGAATGCCGATATCATCATCGGAACCGATCCGGATGCGGACCGCATGGGGGCCGTAGTGAAAGATTCGAATGGCGAATATTTCGTGCTGACCGGCAACCAGTCCGGGGCGATAATGGTCAACTACCTGTTGTCCAGCCTGAAAGAGCGCGGCGCCCTGCCTGCGGGTGGCGTCGTAGTGAAAACGATCGTAACCAGCGAAATGGGAGCGGTTATCGCCAATCATTATGGAGTGCCTACATTAAATACGCTGACCGGTTTCAAATATATCGGCGAGAAAATGACCGGATTCGAAAAATCCGGCGAGCATACCTTCTTGTTCGGGTATGAGGAGAGCTACGGCTATTTGGCCGGCGACTACGCCAGGGACAAGGACGCGGTCATCGCCGCCATGCTCATTTGCGAAGCGGCCGCTTATTACAAGAAGCAGGGCAAAACCTTGTACGAGGTATTGCAGGAGCTGTACGCATCTTTCGGCTACTTTTTGGAAAAGCTGGAATCAAGAACGCTCAAAGGCAAGGACGGCGTCGAGCAAATCGGACGGATCATGCAGGATTGGAGAACGAATCCCCCTGCGGATATTCACGGCCTGCGCGTAGCCGAAGTGGAAGATTACGAAAAAGGCATTCACGGATTGCCGAAGGAAAACGTCTTGAAATTCATCCTGGAGGACGGTTCCTGGTTCTGCCTTCGTCCATCCGGCACAGAGCCCAAGATCAAGTTCTATTTTGCGGTGAAGGGAAATTCCGGCGCTCAAGCATCCGAACAGTTGAACGGCATTATCCGCTACGTGCTTAGCCGTGTAGACGCGCAGCCGCAGAACTGATAAAATTTTCAATAGAATGGAATGAACCTCTTCAGAACCTGAGTCGGGGATAGGTCGTCTAATGAATGATAACTGGAATGCAAATCCGTATTCATTTGACCTTCTCCCGCGGCTTCAGGGAATGGAGAGGTTTTCGAATGTATAAGTGAAATGCGCCGAACAGACAGACAGGAGTGAATGACTTGATACAGCGGTATCAAATGTGGAATCGTCCCTTCAGAAAAATTTTGTGGTGGCTCGTCATCATAGGCATGCTCGGCTCGCTTCCGCTCGTATACGCCCGTCAGCAGACGGAAACGTCCGAGAAGCAGGTGGAGTTCGTCTTCAATTACCGGAATTTGCTGGATATTGCAGATGTCCAGACGAATCCGCGAAGCTTTGTTGCGGATCATCTCAAACGCATGAAAGAGGCGGGAATCACCTCCATATCCGTCTTCGAATCGACCCTCTCCGAGCTGAGGGAGAGCCGCAGAATCGAGATGTACAACTCCCGGGACGCGATGTCGTTGACACAAACTTTCGGCGATCCGAACGAGAACTTCACTTATATTTTGTTTGCCGATAACGCCACACAGCAAGCGCTGCAGCCGATGATCCAGAAGGCGTTCGGCGACTTGAAAGTAGCGACGAGGCCGTGGAGCTTCAAAAATAAAAACGGGCTTGTGATTGAAATGAGCTCGGACGAAGCATCGATCAAGTCGATGGATCCGGATCCGCTGACGTTGAAGATGCTTAAAGAACAGGGCTTCAACATTGTAGTGCGGCTTTCGAACCGCCGGCCGTTCGTAACGAATGATATGGATCGGCTGCTCAAGCAGTTGTATGACCTCGGAGTCAGGCGCATGATTGTGGACGGCAGTGAAGTTCCCGGCTACACGGAAGAAAATACCGAAGTCAATCTGAATAAAATGGCCGAACTTCTTCATAAGAACGGAATCGGTCTGGCGGCAATCGAAATGCTCAAGGAGCCTCAAAAAGGGTTCAATACATTAGCCAAGCAAACGAATTACGATGTCGTCCGGCTGCATTCGTTTACGGAAAAAGACGGCGAGAAGCTGATGGAGCCGCTGACCAAACCGGAGCTGGAGGACCGGATACAAGGGGTCGCCGACCGGTTCGTGCTTGCCGTGAAGGACCGCGACATCCGCATGGTGTATTTGAACGCCAAGCCGCTTAAAAATCCGGACAAAGCGAAGCTGGTCGATCCGTTGAACGCCCTGTACGAGAGCTTGAACGGAAAGGACGGGGCCATACCGCGCATTGAAAAAGCCGGCTTTACTTTGGGGCAAGCCAAAGCTTTCCAAGTAACGACAACCTCCTGGCAGAAGGCGGCGAGTGCATTAATACTAATTGGCGGTGTCAGCTTGATCGCCCTTGCCGTATCCTTTTTCGTGCCTGAAGCCGCACTGTTCTTATTTGTGGTCGGCATCCTTGGAGCCGCGGCGCTGCATATACTTTCAGCAAATCTGTATGCACAGGGGCTGGCGCTGGGTACGGCGATTTGCGCGCCGAGCGTGGCTATGATGCTGGCGATCCATTCGGTTCGGTCAGGGCAAGCGGCCAAGTGGAAATCCGGCCTCGCTTACGGACTATGGCAGCTGATAAAAACCTCGGCGATCTCCTTCATCGGAGTCTTATATGAAGTCGCTTTGCTGAATCACATCACATATATGCTCGTGCTGCAGCAGTTCCGCGGCGTGGGAGTGCTGCATTTGATTCCAATCGGGATCGTGGGTCTCTATTTGCTGCTTTTCAGCGAAAACAACACGTACGCGGACAAGCTGGCGCAAATTCGAAAAATTCTTTCTTCCTATATAAGTGTGCTTTGGGTCGTCACGGCGGCTGTTGCTCTTGCGGCAATTTACTATTACTTAACGAGAACAGGTAACGAAGGACAAGCGTCCGCGTTTGAAAAATTGTTCCGTTCTTTCCTGGAAAATACGCTGGGCGTACGTCCCCGGACGAAGGAGTTCCTGATCGCGCATCCGCTCTTCCTGTTAGGGGCCTACCTGTCCGTTCGGTATAGACAAGCTGTGTATTTGCTCTTTATCGGCGTTATCGGCCAACTGTCGATCGTCGATACGTTCGCACATTTGCATACACCGCTTCACATTTCGTTGATCCGCATTTCGTACGGAATCGGGTTCGGCGTATTGATTGGCCTCGTACTGATTGCAGCATGGGAGATTGTCGCAAGGAGTTGGAAACGATGGGTGCCCCGAGCTGTAAAATAGTGCTTTCCGGTTACTATGGCTTCGATAACAGCGGCGACGAAGCCGTCCTGCAGTCAATTCTGCTCGCTCTGCAGGAGCAGGGAGAGGCGCAGGGCGTGAAGATTGAACCGATCGTGCTGTCAGCGAGTCCCGATCAAACCGCCCGGATGTACGGTGTCCGGGCCTACCACCGGATGAAGCCGGGAGCCGTGCTGCAAGCGCTGCGGGAAGCCGACGGATTGATCAGCGGCGGCGGCAGCCTGCTGCAGGACGTCACGAGCGCCAAGTCGATGGTCTACTACTTGGCGATTCTCAAGCTGGCGCAGTGGCTGGGCAAGCCCGCGTTCGTGTACTCGCAGGGCATCGGCCCGGTCAACCGCCGGATGTTCGACGGCTGGATCCGCGGCGCGTTCCGTCGCTGCCCGTATGTCTCGGTCCGCGACACGGAGTCCGCGGACCTGCTGGCTTCGATGCGCCTCCCGCGGGAGCGCATCGAGGTCGTGCCCGACCCGGTCATGGGCCTGCCGCTGCGCGGCGCGTCCGGGTCGGGCGGTCCGGACGCGGCCGACGGCGCGCCCGCGGGGGTGCGGACGGTCGGCGTGTCCGTCCGCTTCTGGAACGAGGACCGCTCGGAGCTGGAAGCTCTCTCGCGGTCCTTGGCGCAGCTGCTCGCAGCCCGCTCGGACGTGCGGCTGCGGTTCCTGCCCTTCCACCTCCCTTCGGACGAGGTGGCCTCGCAGTTCGTGATCGACCGCATGGGCGGCGATCACGGGGGGCGTGTGGAGCTGGCGCGGGGCATCGCCCATCCGCAGGACATGCTGGAGCAGGTTGCCAGCTGCGACCTGCTCATCGGGATGAGGCTGCATTCCCTGATCTATGCAGCCTCGCAGTTTGTGCCGATGGTCGGCATCTCGTACGATCCGAAGATCGACCAGTTCCTCCATCGGCTCGGCATGAAAGCCGCGGCATCGACCGCAAGCTTCGATGCCGACGCTTTGACCGCCGAGGCGCAGCGGCTTCTCGGCGGGCGGGAGCAGTGGGCGGCGGATAAGCGCGCCGCCATCGCAGAGCTGAAAGCGCAGGCGCAGCGTCCTGCGCAGCGGATCGCCGCTTTTTACAGCTCCAAAAGCTAATTTTTTTGTCTTGACTGAACTAAAGTCCTGATTTCAACGTCATAAAGGGTGAGATTTCCATGAGTGTGCAGACATCGACCGCTTCGCAAGCAGCTTCCGTTTCGGCTGCAGCTGTTCCAAAAGTCCGGATCTACGGGGTTCCCATATCCAAAATGGATATGAAGCAGACGGTCGCTTATTTGACCGATACCATCGAGCGCAGACGGCCGCATCAAATTATTACGGCCAATCCGATTATGGTAATGTCCGCGCTTGACGATCCGGCTTATCTTCGCATGATGCAGGAAGCCGAGCTGATCGTCCCCGACGGAACGGGTGTAGTCTGGGCCTCGGGATATGTGGGCGAGCCCGTGGCGGAGCGGGTAGCAGGCTACGACCTGTTGCACGAGCTGATGAAAATCGGAGAGCCGCGCGGGTGGAAGGTTTATTTGCTCGGCGCATCTCCCGATGTGATTGAAGCGGCGGCGAATCGGCTTAGAGCCATGTACCCCGACATCCGGCTTGTCGGAGTCCGTGACGGATATTTCGGCGCCGAACAGGATGCCGAAGTCATCCGGGATATCGTGAACGCTTCGCCGGATTTGCTTTTCGTGGGACGATCCGCGGCCAATCAGGAGCCCTGGATTGCCAAATATAAACAACAGCTTGGCATCCCGGTAATGATGGGGGTGGGGGGAAGTTTTGACGTACTTTCGGGCAAGTTAAAAAGGGCCCCCATTTTGTTTCAAAAACTTCGCTTGGAGTGGTTTTACCGGCTTTTGCAAGAGCCGTGGCGCTACAAAAGAATGCTTATACTTCCGAAATTCGCAGTGAAAGTGATCCGCGAAAAAGATAAAGTCACAAAAGTTTGAAAATAATTATGAAAATAAGCTGAAAACAGCGATTTCAGACAAATTTAACAGTGGTATTCGCGGACAATTCGGAGTATAATTCATTTCGGCGGGCGGATAACCTGCCACCCAAGACAAGAGGAGCTGTGAAGAAGAAGATGTATGGATTATATGCGATTGGGTTTATCGCTTCATGCCTGCTGGCGTTGCTGCTGACACCCTTGGTCAAAAAATTTGCCTTCTGGGTAGGAGCCGTCGACGCGCCGAACCATCGTAAGGTACATACTCGAATTATGCCGCGTCTGGGAGGACTGGCTATTTTCCTTGCTTTCGTCGGCGCTTATTTCGTTATCTCTCCAGCACTCAAAGTTTTCAACTCGGATGCGGCATTCGGTCTGCTTATCGGAGGCGCTATTATCGTTATTACAGGCGCATTGGACGACCGGTTCCAGCTTTCGCCGAAATGGAAACTGCTTGGGCAGCTTATTGCCGCATGCGTTGTCGTTTCTTTCGGTCTTACGATCGATCTCGTGAACATTCCTTTTGGAGAAACGAACCTTCCTATCGGTTGGTTGAGCATTCCGATTACGATATTGTGGATTGTCGGCGTTTCGAACGCAATTAACTTGATTGACGGATTGGACGGCCTGTCGGCCGGCGTTTCCGGTATCGCGACGCTTACTATTCTGGTGCTCGCCTTGATGATGCCGAACGCTACCGTTGTGCTGCTGAGCATCATTTTGCTTGGAAGCATCGTTGGTTTCATGTTCTACAATTTCCATCCGGCCAAAATTTTTATGGGCGACTCCGGGGCGCTGTTCCTCGGCTTCGCGCTTGCGACGCTTTCGATTCTCGGTTTTAAACAAGCTGCCGTAGTGTCGTTGCTGCTGCCGATCATGATTTTGGGCGTACCGTTATCCGATACGTTCTTCGCAATCATACGCCGTTATGTCAACAAGCTGCCGATTTCAGCGCCTGACAAAAGCCATCTGCATCATTGCTTGCTGCAAATGGGCTTCAGCCACCGTACGAGCGTGCTGATTATTTATGGAATCGCCTTGATTTTCGGCGGCAGTGCAGTGGTGTGCTCGGTATTGATGTCTCAGCAAATTTTGTGGGGCTGGGTAGTGATTGTCGTCGCGCTTTTCTTGATCATGCTCGTCGGAGCCGAAGCCATCGGCATCATCAGCAAGAGCCGCAAGCCGATCCTGAATTTCCTGCAAAAGCTCATGCGCAAGCAGGTTCAGACCGACCGGGTCGGAAAATAGTTTTTTTGAAAATAATACAAGCCCAGTCCTTAGCGGACCGGGCTTTTTTTGATTTGGGTAAGCTGCCCGAGAAAGTCAGGACACTTTGTTATAGTTGGGGGAACCAAAGGGCCCTAATTCGGGGGGATAGGCTGATTTATCCCAACGCGCCCTCTCTTTGCGTAGGTCGTGAACCGCGCAACTTGGCAGGAAGCAGCTTGATAGAAAGAAAACCTGCGAAAGTGCAGGTTTTTCTTTGGGAATTGGTTTATTTTAGCGGGAAACCTGCAAAAGTGCAGGAATTTTCGCTGAAAACGAATCGGAGTCCATGTTTTTGCTGGAAAGCCTGCACTATTGCAGGAATTCTTCGTTGCCGGCGATCACGGACGCAAATTCATGTATTTTTGCAGGTTTTTCGTACAACCAGGCGAGTTGTATCTGTCGCCTCTGACGCGGGGGGTTCTGGGCAGCCAGGCTTTCCCGGCCCGGCTAGGTCTGACCTACCGCTCATACGACGCCACACAAACCGCGCGCAGATCATCATGGTCTCTCCGGCAAGCTTAACCGAAAACCGCAACTCGTTCATTCTTGAATCCTCCTTGGCAGGGGGTAATCTCATTTTTTTCTAGCTCTAAACATTTCAGCGTATTTTACCGATAAGAATGATACAACAACTTTTGGTTTATTGCGACGTCTAATTTTGTAGAATGATAGAAGTATTTGGGAGGGATTGTCGAATAAGGAAGGATAGCTTGAAATTTTAAAGAATAGATGAATGACACAATTAAGGAGGAGCCAGTTTTGAAACTACTTAAGAAAAAGTGGACAAGTTTAGCTTTAATTTTTGCGATGCTGGTCAGTTTGCTGCCCTCGATGACGGCGTATGCTGCTGCTACGCTTACGATCACCAATCTTTACACGGACACGGCCAACTCAGGAACCTCAACCGAAGCGCCAGCCGACGATAGCAAAGTTACCCGTATTACTTCTTTGCCTTTTACACTTTATGTGAACATAACGGGTGTAACTGATTCCCAGATTAGTTCCTTGTATTACGTTGTTACGAATGTGAACTCGGGAACCGTAACGACTGAGAAAAACAACAAGGCGCAGACATCTTCCGCCAATCAGGTATATTTTCGAAATGTCGCTCTTAAAGAGGGCTTAAACAAAATCGTCGTTATGCTCGGCGATTCGGATTCTTATGCATCCGCACCTGGGTGGGTTTATTATGCTCCTACGACTACTTTGTCCGGTTTCACGGTCAATACGGCCAATTGGGTGGACGGTACGATGTATCCGGTTAACCGCGGTCCGCTGAAAGCGGGCACTACCGGCATTCAAATTAAAGCCAATGCGCCTAACTCAACGAAAGTTGAAGGTATGATGCTGGGCGATACTGTAACCAAAGACGGTTTCTTAAGCAGCGACGGATCCGTTTATTTTACCGGGGACGATAAAACGAAATCGACAACGACTTGTTCATCGACCACCAACTTTTGCTTTACGCCCGGTGACAACCAAATCACGTTTGTCGCCAGCAACGATACGAACAAATATTCCGTAACCAAGAAAATATGGTACGACAATGGCGGCCCGTTCGCTTTTAACGGTCAGATCGCCGCAACTGCGGCAACTCCTGCTTATCAAGATTTAATTACGGTTCCTACTTTCGGGAGCACTGCCGTAACGATTAAAGCCAGCATCAAGAGCGATTACTTTAGCGGTACATCCGTTACGAAGTATACATATGCGGATATCGCGATTAATGGGACAACCATTGCCAGCAATGTCGATTTTACATCGAATGATGCAACGAAAGTTGTCGCCAATAGTGCAACCTCCACGACAGTTACTTTGAGCAAGAACTCGGCGCTAACAAGGTCCGGCGAGTACGCGGTCAGCGATGTTACTGTCAATACTAACATTGCTTCCATTAGCACGGCCAATCCGCAGTTGCTTACATTTACATTCAAGGATAGCACGGGCACCCTTTCCGATGTGACGACGACTTACAATTTTAAATATGTGGATCCTGCAAAACCTTACATTAATAAAGTTACTCTGAAAACCGGCGTAGAAAGCCAATTGAGCTTGTCAGATACGAACGTAATCAGCGAATTGCCAGCGACATTGATGATTTATGCGAATACGTATACATCGACGCTTCGTGTCGATTTGGACGGAACGACATATATGGCCGATTATGTAAGCGGCGGTACGGCGCCGAATGTCGACAATACGACCGGTATCCGCAAACCCGACAATTTAGGTGCAGCGTCTCCTACAGAGTACTTGTACACAGTTAAGCTTCAAGGATTGACTGACGGGGCTAAAAAAATGGTCATTTACCCGTTTGACGCTGCAGGCAATCCATATAATGCTGCTATAACAACATATTCGTTGAATATCAGCAACGCACCGTATGTTACCGTCAACAATATTTCGAACAACATGTCGATCAAAAATATTAATAATCTGCAGTGCGGGCTCGCTTCATCAGCACCTTGTATTTCGGGTCGGGTTGTGAACTTCTTCCAAGATACCGCGAATACGAATAAAGTTGAAGTTTATGTTAACAACAATGTGTTTACATTAAACAGCAGCACTGACGATGCCATTTTCTCTCCTAGTACAGCTGCAGATCCGAATGTGTTCAAAATTCCTTTGAGTTCGTTCGGAACTTTGTCAAGCGTGCTTGTAGAAGGTCTGAATACGTTGAAATTCAGAGTGTATGTCAGTGGTACCTTTATTATTGAGCAATCCTACAACATTTATTTGTACAGCACGGAGGCTCCGTCATTTACCAGCATCAAGCCGGTCGAGACCGGAACAGCGGGCACACAGTTTATTGCTGCGGCTCAAGCGGGAACGTACACCACTACAGAACGAACTGTTTCGTTTAAAGGTATTTTCTCAAGTTTGTTGTCGGACGGTACAACTCCTACAATCAAAACGATGAGTCTGACTGTCCATACGAAGGACTCAAACGGCAATGCTTTGGTTCTGCACCAAACTGTCGACGCCAACAACGTGACCAAAGATGCCAGCGCGAACTATCAGAGCGTCATCTCTACCGGAACGGGCAATTATTTTACGGCGATCAATAACACATCAAGCCCGCAATCGTTCACGACAAACTCATTCAACCTGCTGAACAATAGCGATGTCGTATTTGAATTCAGCATTACTAACAATTCAAATATTACAGCAACCAAGTCGATTACGATTTCAAGGTCGGACGTCTCTTATACAGTGGTTCAGCCTGTTCTGATAAAGAACAGCAGCGGTACTTTGCAAGCCAATATCAACAGCAACTTCTATACGGTTAAAATTAACGCCGAAAATGCGGATAGTGTTGTTTTCGGCAAAAGCCAAGCTACCAAACAAACTGTTTCCGATACTACAGGCAACTACGACCAGTATGTGTACACGATTCAAAATTTGAAGCCAGGCGCCAATACGGTCAAGTTCACTGTAAACCGCGGCACTAGTAAAGCAAACGGGAGCTTTATTCTTTATTACGCCAACACGGATATTCAAGGCGCTGAATACATGACGGGCATGAATGCGAACTTGAAAATATTCAACGGCAAAATTCAATTGAAATTTCCTAAGGATACAAAGATGAGACGCTACTCGCCCGACTCGAACAATAACCAATACTTGACTAATGATCGTCAACTCTTGTTTGGATTGGCTGATGTTAACGACGGACGTATAGACAAAGCGACTTATCCGACGAACAGCTATTACAAATCGCTAATTACTCAGAAGGTAACTGAGAATTCGTTCGGTACGGCCAGCGATTTATATTACCTGGATGCGGGATTTATTATTGACCCTAGCTCGACGACAACGTCCAATGGGGAGCTGGCGGCCGGTCTGACAGGTACTGGTTTGGATCCATACGATTCAAGCATTTCAGGCAGATCATACTTTAGCAGAAATTACCCTGAGCTTGTCGTTCCGACCAATCCTGGTACTTTGACGTTGAAATATAATTCGTCTATCAGACTGGATTCAGGTAAATATGTAACGGTGTTCTTCTATGACATTTATCCGAACTATTCCAATCAAACCGACCGTGGGTGGAAAAATCTCGGAGGCGTCGTTGACACAGGAACGAATACCATCACGGTACCGTTCCAAAAGTTCGGCTACTATCAAGTCATGTATATGGACAAATCTTTTGACGATATTACCGGACATGCTTATGCGAAGAACGAATTGGAAACTTTGTATTCCAAAGGGGTTATGAAGGCAAGAACTACGTATTCCTTTAGTCCTGACGATGCGATTACACGCGGAGAGTTCGCTCAGATGTTAGTGAAGATGTTTAAAGTTCCACTCGACTACGAGGGCGATGCCACGTTCTCCGACGTGCTGAAAATGGATTACGGCTTATACGAGTACAAATTTGTCGAGACGGCTGCGAGAGCGGGTATTATCCGCGGCCAAGCCAGCAATCGGTTCAATCCGGGGGGTTCGATTACGCGCCAGGATGCGGCGATTATGATCGCTCGGGCAGCGAACATGAAGCTGGGTACGGATACGACAAAATCGCTCGCAAGCTTGCAGAAATCATTTACGGATGCCAATTCGATTGACTTCTATGCAAGAACAGCTGTAGAAGGTATCGTGAAGGCAGGCTATATGCAAGGCATTGCAAATACGGTAGCGACCGGAGCGAAACAAACATACCGTTTTGATCCGACAGAGCTCATGACGCGCGCACAAGCTTCCGTCATTGCATATCGAGTAATGAAACAGCAAAAGATGGTTCCATAAACAACGATTCACAACGCAGATGACCTCATTAAAGAGGCGTCTGCGTTTTTTTATTTTGGAAAATACTTATCAATGACTGAGTGTATAGCAAATAGTATACTGTTTTTGTAGACGAGGTGATATACAAAAAGTTGCAAGAAAGTGATGCAAAGATCGCTGCACACTCCCATCGGTTATAAGATTTTATAACAAAAAACTTCAAATACTTAGGAGGAAAGAAACTCTATGAAGAAAAGTCTAACCGTCGTTCTTTCAACAGCAATGGCTTTATCCGTATTTTCTTCAGT